>NZ_NCAS01000015.1:0-68042 GCF_002255515.1 Acidiphilium sp. 20-67-58
GACTTGAATCAGACGCCCCGTAGTCATGGCAATAGGTACAGAACCTAGAGCACGTTCCGATCCATCAGGATCGGATGTCGTGCTCTATCTTGTTGATAAATAGAGCATCTTTATCCGATCAGATGATTCCATCCGATCGGATGATGCTCTAGCTCTCCGGGTCCAGGTCCGGCTCCGCCCCGCCCTGGGTGCGCGAGCCAGTGAAGCGGGCGACGAGCGGGAAGAAGGCGGCATGGGGCAGCAGGCGCAGGATGCGCAGCGGGCGGGCCAGGCCTTCGGGGAAGGCGATGAGGAACCGCCCGGCATCGAGCCCGCGCATGATGGCGTGGGCGGCAGCGGGGGTTTCCATCAGGAAGGGCATCGGGAAGCGGTTCTGCGCGGTGAGCGGCGATTTCACGAAGCCGGGGCAGATCGCCGAGATCGCGACGCCGTGGCGGTCGAGATCGAATTTCAGGGCTTCGGCGGTGGCGATCAGCGCCGCCTTGGTCGTCGAATAAGAGACCGAGCCGGGCAGGCCGGCGAGGCCGGCGAGCGAGGACATCAGCGCGATCTGGCCGCGCTTGCGGGCGATCATCGCCGGCATCACCAGTTCGAGTCCGTGCGCGGTGCCGAGCAGGTTCAGCTCGACCTGGCGGCGCAAGCGCTCGGCGGTGAAGGTTTCGGCGGTGTCACGCTCATAGGTGCCGGCGTTGAGGATGGCGCGGGCGATCGGGCCGTCGCGGGTGATGGTGTTCACCGCCTCGCGCACAGCGTTGGGATCGGTGACGTCGGCCGGGGCGACGATGATGCGGCTCGGATGGGTTTCGGCGAGGGCGCGAAGCTCGACCTCGCGCCGGGCGGTGATGGCGACGCGCCAGCCCTGTGCGACATGCGCCTCGGCGAGGGCGCGGCCGATGCCGCTGGAGGCGCCGGTGATCCAGACGATGCCGTCGGCGCTGGTGACGGGTTTCACACTCGGTCTCCGTGTTGCAGGCGGCGGCGCAGGTCGGCGGCGCGGTCGCGCAGGGCGCGGCGCTTCGGCTCCGCCATCTTGTGCCATGTCCGCACCGGCATGGCCATGCGCGGATTGGCGGCGAAGCGATCGGCGTGGCGGGCGATGAAATCCCAGTAGAGCGCGTTGAAGGGGCAGGCGCGCGGGCCGGTCGCGTCCTTCACGTCGTAGCGGCAGCCGGCGCAGTAATCGCTCATCCGGGCGATGTAGGCGCCGGAGGCGGCGTAGGGTTTCGAGCCGACGATGCCGCCATCGGCGTGCAGCGCCATGCCGCGGGTGTTGGGCATCTCCACCCATTCATAGGCATCGGCGTAGACGGCGAGATACCAGCGATCGACCGCATCCGGCGCGATGCCGGCGAGGAGGGCGAAATTGCCGGTGACCATCAGGCGCTGGATGTGATGGGCATAGGCGCGGCGCAGCGTCTGCCCGATCGCCTGCGCCATGCAGCGCATGTCGGTCTCGCCGGTCCAGTAGAATTCGGGCAGCGGCAGCTCGGCGCCGAGGGCGTTCAGCGTCGCGTAGCCGGGCATGTGCCGCCAGTAGATGCCGCGGATGAATTCGCGCCAGCCGAGGATCTGGCGGATGAAGCCCTCGACGGCGTTGAGCGGGGCGCGGCCAGCTTCGTATTCCGCCTCGGCGCGGCGGCAGAGATCGAGCGGGTCGAGCAGGCCGAGATTGAGCGGGACGGAAACCAGCGAGTGGAACATGAAATCCCGGTCCGCCGCCATCGCGTCCTGCCAGTCGCCGAAGCCGGGGAGACGGCGGGCGAGGAAATCGGCGAAGCCCGCCTCGGCATCGCGCGCGGTGACCGGCCAGTCGAACCCGTCGAGGCTGCCGTAATGACCGGCGAAGCGGGCGGCGACGAGGGCGAGCACCTCGCGGGTTTCGGCCGTGGGCGGGAAGCGCTTCGCTTCGGGGGGCACAAGCCCGGCGGGCAGGGATTTGCGGTTCTCGGGGTCGTAGTTCCACTTGCCGCCGACCGGGTCGTCCCCCTCCATCAGGATGCGGTGGCGGCGGCGCATCTCGCGGTAGAAGAACTCCATTCGGAGCTGCTTCTTCGATCCCGCCCAGGCGGCGAAATCGACGCGGGAGCAGAGGAATCGCGTGTCGTCGCGGATGTCGCAGGGAATGCCGGTCTGCTCCGCCCAGCCGCGCATGGCTTCGAGCACGCGGTATTCGCCGGGTTCGGTGGCGATGATGGCGTCGGGCTTCAGCGCGGCGCAGGCGCGGGCAACCTCGCCGGCAAGCGTGCCGGTATTCGCCGGATCGTCGAGCGCGATGTAGCGGACGGCGACGCCGCGAGCGCTCAGCGCCCTGGCGAAGTGGCGCATCGCCGCGAGGACGAGCGCGATCTTCTGCGGATGATGCGGGACATAGGTGCACTCGCCCATCACCTCGGCCATCAGCACCGTGTCGGCGCCGGGATCGAGACCGGCGAGGGATGCGATGGCGGGGGAGAGCTGGTCGCCCAGGATGACGCGGAGATGGCCGGCCATCAGCCGAGGATCGGGCGATAGGTGATGTGGCCGCGATGGTGGAAGGCGAGGCCGGACCAGGTGTTGGTCTTGTCGTAATAGACTGCGAGGCGGATCGGGCCGGTGAGTTGGTAGCGTGAAGCGGTGACGCTGCCCGAGGGCATGGCGGGCAGGCGGAACCAGCCCTCATGGGTGACGGTCGGCCGGTCGGCATGGCCGGTCTGCATGTTGATCATCGGGCCGTCCAGCATCGCCTTGTTCCAGTAGGTGAGCGGCAGGGCGTCGCGCGGGGCGGTGTAGCGGGCGATGCGGTTGCCGGCGATGACGACGCCTGCATCCGTGCGCTCGACATCGAGGCGGATGCGGGTGCCATCGTTGTCGATGTCGCTGGTGGCGGCGTGGAAGGCGCCGCGCTGCCAGTGTTCGACGATATGGGCGCGGTAGGTGAAGAGCGGGATGCCGACAAGGCCGACCTTGAGATCGACGTGGTTGTCCACCGTCAGGCTTGTGCCATCGACAAGGAAGCGCAGGCGCTGGACGCCGACATGGCTGCCATTGCGATAGACGTCGAACGCGAGGCTGCGGTGCTGCGGCAGCTTTGGCGGCGTCAGCTTCGGCGGCGTCAGCAAGGCGCCGGCTGCCGCCGCGAGAACGCCGCGCCGGGCGATGGGGATATCGGTCATCGGTCCTCCTTCACGGTGTGGCGGTTACGGACGCTGGCGGCGAATGGATGTCGATCCGCCGCCAGCGCAAGGCTCATGTGTGATAAATAGGGAAGCCGCTCTGGATCGCGAGGGCGGAGCCGCGCATAAACGGGCGGCCA
Source organism: Acidiphilium sp. 20-67-58 (assembly GCF_002255515.1). Classification (NCBI taxonomy): domain Bacteria; kingdom Pseudomonadati; phylum Pseudomonadota; class Alphaproteobacteria; order Acetobacterales; family Acidocellaceae; genus Acidiphilium; species Acidiphilium sp. 20-67-58. The sequence goes on from NZ_NCAS01000015.1 coordinate 3,293, forward strand.
TTCCCGCCGCGAAAGAAACACATGCACCAGCTCATCCTCATGCGCCACGCCAAAGCCGAACCGGCCAGGGGCGACCAGGCCGATCACGACCGCGCGCTGAGCCCGGCGGGGCGGGCGGCGGCGCAGCGCATGCGCGCCCGGCTGCGGGAGCTGGCGATCGAGCCGGACGTGGTGCTGGTATCCTCGGCGCGGCGCACGCGCGAGACGCTGGACGGCGTTGCGTTCTGGGATGGGCAACCGAACATCGAGGTGCTCGACGGGCTCTACATGGCGCCGGCGGCGCGGATGCTGGAGATGCTGCGCGAGCTGCGCGAGACGATGCTGAGCGTGCTGGTGGTCGGCCATAATCCGGGGCTGCACGAGCTGGCGCTGATGCTGGCCTCGGGCGCGCAGGAGCGCGGCGCGGCGCATGCGCGGCTGGAGGAGGGCTTCCCGACGATGCGGGCCGCCGAATTCCTCGTCCTCACGCCCTGGCGCGAGCTGAAGCCGAAAACCACGCGGTTGCAGCGGGTGATCGACCCGCCTCCCGCAGGTGGTGCATAAGTGTCATGTTGCAGGCGCGAAGGTTGCGCGATCATGCCCGAAGCATTTACAAAACAGTCACCCAGACCGATTAGTCTCGGCACTCGACCGGGAAGCGGATCAGGACGGTTCGACCGGACAGAAGAGGAATCTTGAGCATGAGCAGCACGACCGAAGGCGCGCGCGCGACGCACGCGACGCTTACGATACCCGGAAGCGACAAGACCGCCGAACTCCCGCTCCTGGCCGGCACGCTCGGCCCGCAGGTGGCTGATATCCGCAAGCTCCAGGCGCAGACCGGCATCTTCACCTTCGATCCCGGCTATGGCGAGACCGCCTCGTGCGAGAGCAAGATCACCTATATCGACGGCGATGAGGGGGTGCTGCTCTATCGCGGCTACCCGATCGACCAGCTCGCCGAGAAATCGACCTTTCTCGAGGTCGCGCATCTGCTGGTGTTCGGCGAACTGCCGACGGCCGCCGAGTTCGAGGCGTTCAACCGCGGCGTGACCATGCACACGATGCTGCACGAGCAGGTGCGCCGCTTCTTCGACGGGTTCCGGCGCGATGCGCACCCGATGGCGGTGCTGTGCGGCGTGGTCGGCGCGCTCTCGGCCTTCTATCCGGAAAGCGTCAACGTGAACGATGCGCGGGAGCGCGAGATCAGCGCGTTCCGGCTGATCGCCAAGATCCCGACGATCACCGCCTGGGCCTACAAATATTCGACCGGCCAGCCCTTCATGTATCCGCGGAACGATCTCTCCTATGCGGAGAACTTCCTCTACATGATGAACGCGGTGCCGCCGGAGCCGTATCGGAAGAACCCGATCCTGGAGCGGGCGATGGACCGCATCCTGATCCTGCACGCCGACCATGAGCAGAACGCCTCGACCTCGACCGTGCGGCTCGCCGGCTCGACCGGGGCCAACCCCTTCGCCTGCATCGCCGCCGGCATCGCCGCCCTCTGGGGCCCGGCGCATGGCGGCGCCAACGAGGCGGTGCTCAAGATGCTCGGCGAGATCGGCCACAAGGACAACATCCCAGCCTTCATCGCCGAGGTGAAGGACAAGAACAGCCACACCAAGCTGATGGGCTTCGGCCACCGGGTCTACAAGAATTTCGACCCGCGCGCGAAGATCATGCAGCAGACCTGCCACGAGGTGCTGGGCGAACTCGGGATCAAGCACGAGCCGCTGCTGGAACTCGCGATGGAGCTGGAAAAGATCGCGCTGGACGACGATTATTTCGTGCAGCGCAAGCTGTATCCGAACGTCGATTTCTATTCGGGCATCATCCTCAAGGCGATGGGCTTCCCGACCACGATGTTCACCCCGCTGTTCGCCCTGGCGCGCACCACCGGCTGGATCAGCCAGTGGATGGAAATGATCGCCGACCCGTCGCAGCGGATCGGCCGGCCGCGCCAGCTCTATACCGGTGCCGTGCGCCGCGATTACGTCTCGATCGACCAGCGGGGCTGAGATGATGCGGGATGCGCGCCGGACGGGCGGCGCGCATCCCTGCCCTGCATAAATTCGCCAAACCCGATCTTCATATCGGATTTTTCCGATCCATCTATCGTTGCATGACGATCGATGTCGATCATGACCGCGCGCCGGATCTGGATGAAGGGCTGAAGGCCCTGGTGCATCCGGTGCGGCGCGCGATCCTTGCCAAGCTCGCCGATCCGGAACGGCATTTCGTCGGGCAGCCGCACCCGCTCTCCTTCGGCGTCTGCGCGAAGGAGATCGAGCGGAGCTGCCCGCTGTCGCAATCGAGCATTTCGGCCCATCTCGCCGCCCTTCACGCGGCGGGGCTGGTCGAGACAAGGCGGGTTGGAACCTTCGTGTTCTACCGGCGCAATGACGGCGCGATCGAAGCGCTGATCAGGGGACTCGCGAAATCCCTTGGTCTGCCCGAAACCACTCCCTGAAGTCGCAGCATCAACCCGAAAGGCTGATCCATGTCGAAACTGTTTGAACCCCTGCAGGCAGGCGCCTTCACCTTGCGCAACCGCATCGTCATGGCGCCGCTGACCCGCGCGCGGTCCGGCGAGGCGCGCCTCCCCAACGCGCTGATGGGGCAATATTACGCGCAGCGCGCCGAGGCCGGAATGATCCTCTCCGAGGCGACCTCGGTGACGCCGATGGGCGTCGGCTATGCCGCGACACCGGGCCTGTGGTCCGATGAGCAGGTGGCGGGCTGGCGCATCGTCACCGAGGCGGTGCATCGCGAGGGCGGCATCATCCTTGCCCAGCTCTGGCATGTCGGGCGGATTTCCGACCCCATCTTCCTGAACGGCGAACTGCCCGTCGCCCCCAGCGCGATCGCCGCCGAGGGACATGTGAGCCTGGTGCGGCCGGAACGGCCCTTCGTGACGCCGCGCGCGCTGGAGACCGACGAGATTCCGGGCGTGATCGAGGCCTACCGGGTCGCGGCGCAGAACGCCAAGGCGGCCGGGTTCGACGGTGTCGAAGTGCATGGCGCGAACGGCTACCTGCTCGACCAGTTCCTGCAGGATTCGACCAACAAGCGCACCGACCGGTACGGCGGCTCGATCGAGAACCGCGCGCGGCTGCTGCTGGAGGTGACGGACGCGGTGATCGGCGTCTGGGGTGCCGACCGGGTGGGCGTGCATCTTTCGCCGCGCGGCGATGCGCACTCGATGGGCGATTCCGACAAGCTCGGCTTGTTCACCCATGTCGCCACCGAACTCGGCAAGCGGAAGATCGCCTTCATCGCGGCGCGCGAGCACAAGGCGGCGGACTGGATCGGGCCGAAGCTGAAGGCGGCGTTCGGCGGGGTGTATATCGCCAACGAGAAATTCACCCGCGAGAGCGCCGAGGCGGCGATCGAGGCGGGCGAGGTGGATGCGGTGGCCTTTGGCCAGCTCTACATCGCCAACCCCGACCTGGTTGCCCGCTTCCGCAACGGGCTGGCGCTGAACCCGCCCGATATGTCGACCTTCTACCAGGGCGGCGCCGAGGGCTATACCGACTATCCGACGGCGGCCAAGCAGAAGGCGGCCTGAACCGGCGGGCCGGGGCGCGTTTGCTCCGGCCATCCCACAACATGAAGGCGAGGAGCGGGCGATGCGGTTTGCGGGCAGGAAGGTCGTGGTGATGGGCGGAAGCCGGGGAATCGGCCTCGCCATCGCGATGGGATTTGCCGCCGAGGGAGCCGCGGTCGCGATCTGTGCCCGCGGCGCTGAGGCGCTGGACGTGGCGCGGCGCGAAATCGCCGGGCATGGCGGGGTGGTGTTCGCCGCCCCCTGCGACCTTGCCGATGCGGAACAGATCGCCCGGTTCGTGCCGGACGCCGCCGCCGCCCTGGGTGGCATCGACATTCTGGTGAACAATGCCTCGGGCTTCGGGATGACCGATGACGAGGCGGGCTGGACCGCCGCGATCGGGGTGGATGTGATGGCGGTGGTGCGGGCGAGCCATGCCACCCTGCCCTTCCTCGAGGCCGCCGAGGGGGCCGCGATCGTCAATCTCGCCTCGATTTCCGGCCTGCGCGCCTCGACCCGCAGCCAGCCCTATGCGGCGGTGAAGGCGGCGGTGATCAACTACACGATGTCGCAGGCGGCGACGCTGGCACCAAAGCGGATCCGGGTGAACGCGATCTCGCCCGGCTCGATCGCCTTTCCCGGCGGGCTGTGGGAACAGCGCAAGACGACCAATCCGAAGCTCTACGAGGCGACCCTCGCCTCGATTCCGTTCGGGCGGTTCGGCACGGCGGAGGAAATCGCCGAGGTGGCGATGTTCCTGGCCTCGCCGGCGGCGCGCTGGGTGACGGGGCAGAATATCGTCGTCGATGGCGGGCAGCTGTTATAGAGCACGTTCCGATCCATCCGGATCGGATGCCGTGCTCTGCCACATTGATAAAGATGCTCTGAACCCGCCTGCTCAATAGTCGAACTGGTAGGTCAGCCCGACGGATTCGCCGGGGCCGGTGCTGCCGCCGGTCCCGCTGTTGGACTGCACCTCGGTTTTCAGTTTCAGCCCCTTGTAGAGATTGATCTCGACCTTGGCACCGGTGCCGCCGCCGGTGGCCGATTGCTGCGCGCCGACATAAACCCCGGGGGCGACGTAGCGGCCGGCATTGATCGTCGGCGCGCTGGTGCCGCCGCCGATCGAGAGCTGGTCGAGCCCGAGCGCCTTGCGCAGCCCGCCGACCACATCCGGCCCGCCGCCGCCGATGCCGGCGAGATCGGCCAGCGAGGCGGCGAGCGAGGCGGCCTGCAGCGCCGAGAGACTCTGCGAGCCGGTGCCGTAGAGCAGATGCGCCAGCACCTCGTCCGACGGCAAGGACGGGAGGCTGGAGAGGGAAATCTTCGGCGCGCTGGCAGCGCCCGTCAGCGCCAGCGTCGAGACGGTGCCGTCCGAGGCGGTGCCGCTCACTTCGAGGTCGATCGCCGGGATCATGCCGTTGCCGTTGAAGTGGACGGTGCCGCGGCTGAGATCGAGCGTCTTGCCGCCAAGATTGAAATAGCCGCGGATCAGGTGGAAGCCGCCGGTCGGCTGCGGTGCGGCGAGTGTGCCGCCGACATGCAGGCGCCCGCCGAGATTGGCGAACAGCCCCTTGCCGCGCACGAAGACCTCGTTGCGGGCATCGACCGTGAGGTCGAGCGCCACGGGTGGCGCCGGGGCGGCGGGTGGCGGCGGACGGGCGCCCTTGCGCCGGATGTCGAGCCTGACCACCGAGGGCGGCAGGCCCTGCGGAATCTGGATATTCGCCGTCTCGATCGCGACGGTGCCGGCGAGCCTGGCGCCGGTGTCGATATCGCCGGTGAGGCTGAGCGCGCCGCCGAGGCGTTCGGTCAGGATGTCGCTCGCGATCGGGCTCGCGTGATGGAAGGCGAGCCGCAGATCGACCGGCATCGGTTTGGCGAGACCGAAACTGCCGGAGCCGTCGATCGTGCCAGCCCCGGCCTTGGCCGAGAGACGGTCGAGCCGGATGGTGCGACCGGCGGCGGTGATCGTGGCGTCGATCGCCGAGAGGTCGAGCCCGCTGGCGATGTTCTGCACCCGGCCGCCGGCCAGGGTGAGCGTGCCGGCGGCGCGGGGCGCGGCCAGCGTGCCGGTGACGCGGAGATCCGGCGTCACGGTGCCGCCGACCGCGGTGCCGCCGGCTGCGGTGAGCGGGTCGAGAAGGTGGAGATTGGCGGTTCCGGTCAGAGCAAGGTCGATCGCTCCGGCGGCCGCCAGCGGCGCGGTGCCGGTGAGGGTGAGATCCGCCCGGTTGCCGAGGGCAAGGCGCGCGGTGCCGCGGGCGCTGTGGCCGAGCAGGGTTTCATGCGCGGTGAGATCGGCCGGCGGCAGCGAGGCGGCGGGGCCGGTGAGCAGGCGCATGGATGTCGCCGCGAGATCGACCGTGCCGCGCGGCGCGCGCGGCGTGCCGGTCAGCCGGGCGCGGGCGGTGACGATGCCGGAGGCGGTGAGTTTCGGATCGGCCGCGTGCAGCAGCGAGGCCGAGAGATTGTCGAGCCGGAACGACAGGTCCATCGGGCCGGTGAGCGCAAGCGGGGCGGTGCCGTCGAGGCTGAGACGGGCAGGGCCGAGCGTTGCGGCGATGGTGCCGCGCAGGGCGTGGCCGAGCAGCGTCTCGCGGGCGGCAATGGTTGCGCGCGGCAGCTTCGCAGCCGTGCCGGACGCGAGGCCGAGCCCCCTGCCCTGCAGCGCGATCGTCCCGGTGGGGGCGGCGAGCGTGCCGGTGAGATGGGCGGTGGCGTCGAGCAGGCCGGTGGCGGCGAGGTTGGGATCGACGGCGCGGGCGATGCCGGCGGGGAGATTGGCGATTTTCGCATCGAGGGCGAGCGACGGGCGGATGGTGCCGTCGGCGGTGATTCGCGCCGCACCGCCGAGCCCGCCCAGGGCGAGGGCGAGATGGTGGATTTCGGTGGTCGCCCCGGCGCTGATGGTGGCGAGGCCAAGCAGGCGGGCGGTGACGCCGCGGGCGGCGGCATCGAGTTTCGCGAGGTGGATGGTGCGGGTCTTGCCATCGAGTGTCGCGGCGAGATCGAGCTGCGCCGGCTTGCCGGCGAGGCGCGCGAAACGGCCGGCGGCAGTAACGGCGAGCGCGGCCGCGCTGCCTTTGGCGGTGAGGGTCAGGTTGCCCGCTGCCGCCTTGCTGTCGAGGCCGGTGAGGGTCACGGTCGCGTCGATCGCTTGGGGCGTGGCGAGATGGTCGATCGTCGCGTCGATCCGCGCGGCGCGAAGGGCGGCGACGGTACCATAGGCGAGGTGGCTGGCGGTGAGCGCGATGGCGGCGGGCTGGCCGGAATGGTGGGTGAAATCGGCGGCGAACGCGCCGGCGAGCTTCATGTGCAGCAGTGGGGCGAGATCGGCGAGGCGCGTCATCGCGATGTGAATCGCGCCGTCCGGCAGCATCGCGCCCGGGGCGCGGGTGATGCGCCCCTGCCCCCGCAGCGATTTCCAGGACAGGGTTTTGAGGTCGAGATCGATCGCGCCGGCGGCGCTGCGGGCGAAAGTGGCGCTGAGCGAGAGCGGGGAATCGTAGAGCGCGCCGGTGCCCGTGAGCTGTCCCTGCGGCGCGCCGGGCAGGTTGGTGGCGTCGATCGCGAGGTGGAACGGGCCGGATTGCACGCCCTTCGCGGTTGCCAGACCATCCACCGTGCCGTGCAGGGCGAGATTGTCGGGCGGGCCGGCGAGGTCGAGATGTTCGGTGACGTGGCCGGCGAATTGCGGCGCGATGAGGGCGAGATCGGGCTGGGTGAACGTGCCCTTGAGCGCGAGATGCGACCGTGCGGCGGTGCCGGCGAGCTTTGCCCTTAGCGCCGCCATGTCGAGCGTCAGGCTGTGGATGGTGGTGATGCCGTGGGCCAGGGTGAAATCGCCCGCGAGCGTCGCGCGCTTGCCGACCAGGACGGGGACGGGTTTCGCCGCCTGCGTGATCTCAACCGTGTCGTCGAAGTGAAGTGTCGTGGCGTCGCCTCGATGTTTCGCGACGAGGTGCAGCACGGTGCGGCCGCCGAGCGTCTGCTTGCCGAGGGCGGCATAGGGCGCGAGTTCGGGAATGATGATGGTGAGATCGGCGCCGGGAGTGGCTGGCGAGAGGTCGACCGTGCCGGTGCCGTGCGCCTTGAGATCGCCGAGGGCGCTGGCGAAGTGCAGGGCGGCGGCATTGCGCGGGCCAGCGATGGTCAGCGAGAGATCGACAGGTTGCTTCGCGAGATCGGGCTGGCTGGCGGTGCCGGCGAAGGCGGCGATGGGGCCGCCGGGCGGTTCGTGGACGGTGAGATGCGCGTTCACCCTGTTGGCATCGAGGGTCGCGGCGAGGCGGTAGGTGCCGGGAGCGCCGAGCGAGGGGCCTTCGAGCGAGGTAGCGTCAAGCGTGGCGGCGATGTCGTCGAGCGATTTCGCGCGGGCCTGGCCGGTGATGTTCAGCGCGAGCGTGTGGCCGAGCACGGGTTTCGCGAGAGCAAGACGGCCGATTTCGAGACGGTGCAGGACCAGCGAGAGGTTCGGGATGCTGCTCGCGGCGGATTGTTTCGGCTTCGGTTTCGCGGCTGCGGGCGCGGGCCGGCGCAGGACGTCGATGCGTTTCGCGGCAAGCTCGCCGATGTCGATCCTGCGGTGCAGGAGCGCAAGCGGCGACCAGCGGAGGACGGCATCGTCGATGACGAGATACTGGCGCTTGCGATCGGCGATCGCGATGCGCCGTGCCGCGATGTATTTCGGGAAATGGCCGGCGAGGCCGGCGATCCTGACCGTGCCGCCGGAGAGCGCGCCGATCTCGTGCGTGGCGAAGGCGCGGCCGGCGCCAGTGTTCAGCGCGATGTCGAGCGCGAGGATGGCAAGGACCGGCAGGGCGATCAGGATGCCGGCGATCCAGAGGATGATCTTGAAGACCCGGCGCATCAGAAGGCCTGTCCGAGACCGATATAGACGGCGACGGAAGCGCTGCCGGGCGCACGGTTGAGCGGGACGCCGACATCGACGCGTAGCGGGCCGATGCCGGTGTAATAGAGCAGGCCGAGGCCGGCGCCGATGCGCAGCGTGCCGGTGAAGGGCGTGCCATGGGCCGAGACCTGGCCGGCATCGATGAAGGGGGCGATGCCGAAATGCTTGCCGATGCGCTGGCGGAACTCGGTTTCCAGCGCGTCGATCGCGGTGCCGCCCTGGGGGATGCCATCGGGGAAGAGCGGGCCGACCGTCTGGTAGGTGAAGCCGCGCACCGTGCCGGTGCCGCCGGCATAGAAGCGCTGGTCGGGCGGGATGCCGAATTGCGAGCCGCCGAAGATGCGGCCGAGCACGCCATGCAGCGCCAGCACGCCGCGGCCGGGCGCTTCGAGATTGATGTAGGTGCTGCCTGTAAGTTCGGTGATGACGAAAGGCTGTACGCCAGCACCGAGGGACAGGCTCGGGGTGACGCGCAGGGTGAGCTTCACGCCGCGCGTGGGGTCGAGGAGCGAATTTGCCGTGTCGTAGGAGAGGGTTACGGGAAGCTGGGCGAGGCGGTAGGTGCGGCTTTCGCCCTCCTGGTTCACCTTCTCGAAGATAAAGCCGGCGCCGTAATCGAGCGTCAGATGCGGGCCGAGCGGGCGCGCAGCGATGGCGCGGCCGAGAAAGGCGGTGCGGCTATAGGCCGGCAGGTATTGCTTGAGCGCCTCGATCGTCGCGGCGATCGACTGGCCGGGGCGGATGAAATCGGGCACCCGATAGGTCGCCTTCGCATCGTAGCCGGGGGCGACGACATACGTGTGCTTGCCGAAGGTCGCGGTCTGGCTGCGGCCGCTGCCGGCGATGCCGGTGGCGCCGAGCGACAAGATCAGGCTCTGCGCCCCGCCGAACAGGTTGCGGTCGGTCCAGGAGACATTGGCATCGATGCCGAGATCGGAGGAATAGGACGCACCGAGTGCCACGGTATGGCGCTTGCGCTCGCGCACCGCGAAGGCGATGGGCACCTGCCCGGCGGGGTGCGGTGAAGCGGCCGTGTGGACGGTGACGGAAGAAAACACGCCGAGGCCGAGCAACTGGTCGCGCGCCGCGTCCAGCGCCGTCTGGCTGTAGCGCTGGCCGGGCTTGAGCGCGATGTGCCGCGCCATGAAGCGGCGGTGCATCCGCTGCATGCCGGTGAAGGTGATGGCGCCGACATCGACGCGCTTGCCCATCGTCACCGGATAGGTGACGGCGAGCGTATGCGTCGTGTCATCGGCCTCGGCGACGGGCGGGGCGACGTTCGCGAAGGCGTAGCCGAGATTGCGCAGCTTCGTCTCCAGGCGGGACGCGGCGGCGACGAGCGGGGCAGCGGTGGCGGGCTCGCCCGGCTTCACGCCGAGTGAAGCGGCGGCGGCGGGATCGGTGAGGCCGGGGGTGCTGATGACGCCAACGTGATAGAGCGGGCCTTGCACGATCGCCACGCGGACGCGGGCGGGCGGGTTCGCCGGCGCCTTGCGCAGCAGGTCGGGCAAGGCGGGGTCGGACAAGGCATGACCGTCGATGGTGATGCTGATCGTGCCGGAATCGTAGCCCTCGCTTTCCAGCACGGTGCGGAACGTGTCGAGATCGGCGCGGGCGCGGGCGATCAGCGCGAAGGGGCCGACCGCGAGCTTGCCGCGAAGGGTTTCGAGGCTCGAACTCTGGCGGATCAGCGTGTCGAGCGGGGCGTTGCCGGTGGCCGCGAAAGCGACGTCATAGGGTTGCGGCTCGGCGGCATGGGCGACTTGTGCCGGAAGCAGCGCGCCCGCGGCGAGGACGAGCCCGACGACGGGCGCGAAACCGGGCAGGATGCGCGGCAGCCCGCGCGTCGCACTGCGAATTCCTCGCTCCTCCATTATTTTACACATAGGGGCGGACGAGAGGATGCGCCATGTCGCCAAACGAACAGCGCGGCTCACGATCCTGTGATTTTTGACCCTTCGAATGTCATCCGGTGCGCGAAGATGATATTCTAGAGCACGTTCCGATCCATCAGGATCGGATGTCGTGCTCTATCATATTGATAACTAGAGCATCATCCGATCAGATGATTCCATCTGATCGGATGATGCTCTAATCCGCCGCCGCGAGCGCCAGCTCCACCTCGCCGGCACGTGCTCGATGCGGCGCCGGCCGGCCGATCGCGTGGTGATCGAGCCCCGCCGCACGCATCGCCGCCGGGTCGAACACGTTGCGCAGATCGACGACGACGCGCCCGCGCATCGTCGCGCGCAGCCAGTCCGGCGCCAGGGCGCGGAACTCGTTCCATTCGGTGACCAGCACCGCGCCATCCGCGCCGGCAAGCGCCGCGGCGGCACTCGGCGCATAGACCACCTCCGCCGGCAGATCCCGCCGCGCCTGCTCCATCCCGGCCGGATCATAGGCCACCACCTCGGCGCCAAGCTCGACCAGCCGGTGCACGATCTGAATCGCCGGGGAGTCGCGCATGTCGTCGGTCTCCGGCTTGAAGGTCAGGCCCAGCACGGCGATCCGCTGCCGCCGCACCGTGCCGCCGAAGGCTGCGAGAATCCGCCCGGCCATCCCGGCCTTGCGCGCCTCGTTCACGCTCACGACGGTCTCGACCAGCCGCGCCGGCGCATGCGCATCCTGGGCGATCCGCATCAGCGCCTGGGTATCCTTCGGGAAGCACGAGCCGCCGAAGCCGGGGCCGGGATGCAGGAATTTCGGGCCGATCCGCCGGTCGAGCCCCATGCCGCGGGCGAGTTCGTGAACATCCGCCCCGACCTGCTCGCACAGATCCGCCATCTCGTTGATGAAGGTGATCTTCATCGCGAGGAAGGCGTTGGTCGCGTATTTGATCAGCTCCGCCGTCTCCAGCCCGGTGCAGAGCAGCGTCACCCCGGCCGGGTTGAGCGGGCGGTAGAGCGCGCGCAGCACCGCCTCGGCCTGCGCGCTGTCGGTGCCGACGACGATCCGGTCCGGCCGCATGAAATCCTCGATCGCGCTGCCCTCGCGCAGGAATTCCGGGTTCGAGGCCACAGCCACGTCGAGATCCGGCCGGATTTCGCGCATCAGCGCGGCGAGCCGCCGCCCGGTGCCCACCGGCACGGTCGATTTCGTCACCAGCACGGTCGGCCCCGGCAATGCAGCGGCCAGCTCGGCGGCGGCGGCGAACACATGGGACAGGTCGGCATGGCCATCGCCCCGGCGCGACGGCGTGCCGACGGCGAGGAACACGGCGTCGGCGCCGGGCAGCGCGCGGTCGAGCGCGGTTTCGAAGCGCAGCCGCCCCGCCCGCACGGAGTCGGCGACCAGCCGGTCCAGCCCCGGCTCATAGATCGGAATCCGCCCGGCCTGGAGCGCCTCGATGCGGCACGGATCCTTCTCCACGACGATCACCTCGGTGCCCATGCTGGCGAAGCAGGCACCGGAGACGAGCCCCACATAGCCGGCGCCGATCATGACGATGCGCATCGGTTCACTCCACGGTTTCATGATGGAAAGGCGGCGCCGCGACAGCCGCGCCGCAAAGGGAGAAGCGCCGCACCGCGCCCGGTGCGATCCTGATGCCGCGAAACCCGTCATCGCCGCGCCCTTCGGCGTCGAGACAGGCGAGGCGGATCATCCCGGCATGGGTGACGGCTAGAACGGCCCCGCCCTGCTCCGGCAGATCGGCGAGAAATCCATGCAGCCGCGCCCGCGCCTCGGAAAGCGTCTCGCCGCCGGGAAAGCGCATCCCGCCGGGATCGCGCTTCCAGCGCCGCAGCGCCTCGGGTGTCGCGGCGCGGATTTCGGCCTGGGTGCGTCCCTCCCAGTCGCCGAACGCGATCTCGGCCAGCCGGTCATCGACGATCACCGCGACGTCGCCACGCCGCGCGGCGATGCAGCCGGCCGTCTGCCGCGCCCGCAGCAGCGGGCTGGAATAGATCGAAGCGAGCGGCTCGTCGCCCAGCGCGGCGGCAAGCCCGGCGGCATCCGCCCAGCCCTCGGGCGAGAGCGGCAGGTCGCTGCGCCCCTGATAACGGCCCTCGCCGGTCCACGCCGTCCGTCCATGCCGGGCGAGCAGCAGCGCCCGGCCGCCGGCGCGCGGGTCAGTAATGCACCGCAACGCCCAGCTCCACCCGGCTGCCGGCATGAATCCCCTCGCCCGCCACGTTCACCTCGTAGAGCAGGAACGGCCGGACCGTCTTGGTCAGCCGCCAGGTCAGGCCGACCGCCGGCCGCACCAGATTGTAGATCTCGCCCTGCGCGCCGGGCGGAATCGTGCCGCTCTGCCGGATCGTCTTCACCGCGAACACCTCGCCGGTCAGCGCGAGGCGGCGGGTGAGATGGAGCGAGAGATCGATCGTCGCGCGCAGCTGCGTCGCCGCGCCGTCGAGGAAAACCCGCGCCCCCGTGACCATCGTCAGGCTGCCCCAGGGCCGCGTGATCCCGGCCTGGAAATCCGGCTCCACCGACCAACGCCCGGTGCCGAGCGCGGGCGAGGGCTTCGTCCGCCCCGCCGGGACGATGACGTTCAGCGTAAGGGAATCGGCGAAACGCGGCGTCTGGACCAGCCCGTAATTCAGGCCGATCTCCTCGTCCTGCAGGCCGGATGAAACGCTCGCTACCGGCCGGTGGTGACGGTCGGCGAAGCTGCGCACCCGGCCGCCGCGCAGATCGTATTCGATCGACAGGCCATCCCCGATCCCCTGCACGCCGGTGACGCGATATTGCGTCGAGCTCTCGCTCGAGCCGCGCAGCGCATTGGTGGTGAAGCCGCCGGCGGGAAACGCCTGGTTGCCGTGAAACAGCCGCACCATCGGCTTGACGACGCCATCCCCCGACGCCGGAATCCAGGGATCGGCGCGGGCGGCGCGCAGCGGCGCGGCAAGCGCCGCACCGGCGGCAAGGGCGGCGAGCAGGCGCGGAACGGCAGGCGCGGAACGGGTCATTGAGCCACCAGACGGAGTTGGGGAGCGGGAGAATCATCGCGCAGCGCCTGCCAGAGCGCGGCATATCGCCCGCCCTCGGCCAGCAGCGCGTCATGCGTGCCGCGCTGGACGATGCGGCCATCGTCGAGCACCAGGATTTCGTCGGCGGCGCGCACGGTGGAAAGCCGGTGCGCGATCACCAGGGCGGCGCGGTTCGCCGCCAGCCGGTCGAGCGCCGCCATCACCCGCCGCTCGGTGCCGGCATCAAGGCTGCTGCTCGGCTCGTCGAGAATGACGATCGGCGCATCGCACAGCATGGCGCGGGCGATGGCGATGCACTGGCGCTGGCCGCCGGACAGGCTCTGCCCACGCTCGGCGACCATGGTGTCGAACCCGTCGGGCAGGCCCTCGACCACCGCATCGATCCCGACCGCGCGCGCCGCCGCGATCGCCTCGTCCCGCCCCGCGCCCTCGCGCCCATAGGCGATGTTTTCCCAAACGCTCGCCTGGAACAGCACCGGGTCCTGCAGCACGAGAGCCACCTGCCGGCGCAGATCCGCGAGGCGCACGCCGCGGATATCCTGCCCGTCGAGCAGCACGGCACCGGATGTCGCGTCGTAGAAGCGCGGGATCAGGCTCGCGATCGTGCTCTTGCCCGAGCCGGTCGCGCCCACCAGCGCGATGGTGCGCCCGGCCTCCAGCGCGAAGGAGACGCCGTGCAGCACCTCGTGATCGTCGCGGTAGCCGAACCCGACCTCGCGGAATTCGATCCGCGTCGCCCGCCCGGCAAAGGGAAGCGCATCCCGCACCTCGGCGACGCTCGACCGCTCGGCCCGGTATTCGCCGATCCGCTCGATCGCGACGGATGCCCGGCCGAACACCCGCCCGGTCTTGGCGAGCTGCCGCGCCGGGGTGGCGATGCCGCGCAGATAGGCGAGAAAGATCAGCAATTCCCCCGGCGTGAGCGGGCCGCGAATCACCGTCGCCGCGCCATACCAGGCGATCGCCCCGGTCGCGACCGCGATGGCGAGGTTCATCGCCGGGCTGAACTGCGCCTGCACCGCATTGGCATGCAGCCCGGCCTCGAGGCTGCGCCCGGCATGGGCGCCGAACCGCCCGTCCTCGTGCGGCTCGCGGCCGAAGGCCTGCACCACCTGCACGCTGCCGAGGATTTCCTGCATCACGCCACTCAGCGTCGTCTCGTGCCGTCGCACCTGGCGCAGCGCGTTGCGCAGCCGCCCCGTATAGACCCGCGCGATCCAGAACAGCAGCGGTGCGACCGACAGCGCGATCAGCGCATACCGCCAGTCGATCAGCAGCATCACCGTCGCCATGCCGAGAATGGTCAGCCCGTGCGGCAGCAGGTCGATCCCCACCGCGACGATGAAATCCTGCAATTGCCGCACATCGCCGGTCAGCCGCGCCATCAGCTCGCCGGCGCGCTGGCGGCGGTGAAAGGCGAGCGACAGGCGTTGCAGATGCGCGAACAGATCGGCTCGGATGGCAAACACGATCCGCTGCCCCGCATCGAGAAACAGCCGGTTGCCGAGATAGACCAGCAGCGCATCGGCGATACCGAGCCCGAGCATGGCGAGGCCGAGCGTGTCGAGCAGCGCCATCCGGTGGGTCAGCGGATCGGGCAGCACGCCGTGCAGCCAGGGCGCCAGCCGGCGCTGGAAGATCACGTTGTCGATGATAAATTTCAGCGGCCAGGGCAGCATCAGCAAAACGCCGGCCCGCGCCGCCATCACCGCCGTGCCGGCCGAAAGGGCGCGCCATTCGGGCCGCAGATAAGCCCGCAGCCAGACGCCGCCCGGCCCGCTCATGCCGGCAACCGGGCCGGCGCGCAGGCGAGGCTGAACCGCACCACGTCGCGCCAGTCCCGCCCGGCAAGACCGGCACGTCCGCGCGCGCCCATCGCCCGGCAGCCCGCCGGATCATCGAGCAGGCGCGCCAGCGCGGCGCCGAGCGCACGCGTCTCGCCCGCCGGATAGAGCAGCCCGGTCTCGCCATCGGCGATGATCCCGCCGATCTCGCCGATCGCCGGGGCGATCACCGCGCGCCCGGCGGCGAGGGATTCGAAAATCTTGAGCGGCGAGAAATAGAAATCCGGCTGCGGCAGATAGGGGGCAACGGTGAAATCCATCGCCCCGAGCCAGGCCGGGATCTCGCCATGCGGAACCCGCCCCGGCAGCGTGACCCGCGCGCCGAGGCCGCGCGCCGCCACCAGCGCCGCCACCGCCTCGCGCTCCGGCCCGTCGCCCACCGCGACGAGATGCAACGCCGGATACCGCGCGGCGATTGTGGCAACCGCCTCGACCAGTCCGGCCACACCGTGCCAGGCCTTGAAACTGCCGATAAACCCGGCAATCCGCCGCCCGCCGAGGCCGAGCCGGGCGCGCAGCACCGCCCCCGCCGTATCGGCATCGGCGAAGCGGGCGAGATCGACCCCGTTGGGGACGACATGAACCCGGTCCGCCCGGCCGAGCACGGCGGCGACATGTGCGGCCACCTGCGGCGAGACGGCGATGATGGCATCCGCCCCGCGATAGGATTTTTCCTCCGCCGCCAGCGCCTCGTCCATCAGATGCAGTCCGCGAAACCGAAGCTGCTCCTCGACCAGCGGCGCGTTGACCTCGAGGATCCGCGGCACGCCGAGCCGCGCGGCAATGCACACGCCCGCGCGATGGAACAGCGCGTGGCGCTCATAGACGAGATCGGGCTTCACGCCGTACCGGTCCAGTGCCGCACAGATCCGGTCGCCGACCGAAAAATCATGCTCGATCCGCACGCGCTCGCGCCGCTCGATCTCGTTGCCGACCGACAGGTCCGCCGGCGGCGGCGCGAATTCGAGGATGCGCGCCGGCGGCGGCGGATTGCCGGTGCCGCGCGTGGTGCAGGCGAGGGTCACCTCATGGCCGAGCGATGAAGCCGCGGCGACGAATTCGCGGACATGGACCGAAGCGCCCTTGTCGCCCTCGACCGGAATGCCGCGATCGAGATTGAGATACAGGATCCTCACGACGATGCCCTTGCCAGCGATGAGGGTCCGGTGGGCGAATCGGCGCGAAACCGCGTCCCGCCGCTCTCCGGCGCCTCTGGCGCGCAGCCGGCGCAGCCGAGCAGCGCGTGCAGCCGGCGCGTCGTCGTCCACAGGTCGAACTCGCCTTCGAGCCGCGCCCGCCCGGCTTCGGCGAGACGCCGCGCCGTGGCGGGATCGGCCAGGATATCCTCGATCGCCGCGGCCAGCGCCGCCGGGTCGCGCGGCGGCACCAGCCGCCCGGTCTCGCCATCGCGCACCAGCTCGGGAATGCCGGACACGCTGGTCGAGACCACCGGCACGCCGATCGCCATCGCCTCGGCGATCACGTTGGGAATCCCGTCGCGGTCGCCATCCTCGGTGATTCGCGGCGCGAGCGCGAACACATCGGCGGTGGCGTAGAGCGCGATCAGGTCGGCATGCGTCATCGCGCCGTCGAGCGTCACCACCCCGTCCAGCCCATGCGCCGCGATCTGCGCCTGCAGCTCATCGCGCAGCGGCCCCTCGCCGATGATCCGGCAGCGAAAGGCAAGGCCGAGCCGGCGCAGCCGCGCACAGGCGGCGATCAGGTCGTCATGTCCTTTTTTCGGCACCAGCCGGCCGACCGAGAGGATCAGCGTCTCGCGGGCGGCCCCGGCCGCCTCGCCCTGCCGGCGCGCGCCGAACAGGCCGAGATCGATGCCGTGATAGACGAGCTTGATCTTGTCCGCCTCGCCCTCCAGCAGCCCGGCGAGATATTTCACGTTGTAGCCGGTGCATGTCGCAACGAAGCTGGCCGCCTGGGCGCGCTTGCGGATCACATGCGGCGGCGTGAGGTAGAGATCCTTGGCATGGGCGGTGAAGCTGAAGGGCAGCCCCGTCATCATGCTGGCGAACCACGCGGCGGCGGCCGGCGCGTTGGCGAAATGGGCGTGGATATGGCGGATGCCCTGGGCCCGGCACAGGCTCGCGATCACGCCGCCGCGCAGGAACTGCTTCCAGACCGAGAGCGGCCGCGGCGACCGGGCGGAAAACAGCATTGCCCGGCCGAAGGCGCCGAGATAGCGCGCGGGGGCGGCGGCGATGGCGCGGCCATGGGCGGCGGCAATCTGCCGGCGCCCCGCCGCCTCGCTCATCGGCGGCACGGGATGCAGCGGCGCCTCGACCTCGGCGACCATCGGGTGATGCGGCGGCGGCTCCGGCGGCAGCAGCGAGACGATGTGCAGCTTCGCCCCCAGCCGCTCCATCGCGCGGATCTCGTTGAGGATGAAGGTTTCCGTCAGCCGGGGATAGCGCTTCATGATGTAGACGACCGGCGCATCCCCGGCGGGAGACGCGGCGGAATCAAGGCTGGCGAAGACGGGCATCAGGCGATCTCCCACGCCGAGCCCGGCGCATCCTGCCGCTTCCCGGCCAGGGCGGCGAGATGATCGGCCACCCGCTCGGCACCGTTGAGATCGAGCTGCGCCCAGGTTTCGGGCAGCGGCTCGGGGGCGGCGAGGGCGGCGGGAATCTCGCGTGCGAGATCGGCGGCGAGATCCGGCCCCTGCTCGATCGCGCGCACGAGGCCAAGACCCGCCAGCAGCCGCGCCCGCATCCGCTGCTCCGCCCGCGGGGCCGGCCGAGGCACCAGGATCGCCCGCTTGCGTGCGGCGATCAGCTCGGCGCTGGTGTTGTAGCCCGCCATCGCGATGACGAGATCAGCGGCCCGCAGGCTCGGCAGCGGATCGGTGATGTAGTCCACCAGCTCGACATCGTCGCGCCCGCCGGCGGCGGCGGCGAGAGCCGCGCGCTGCGCCGGCTGCATCAGCGGCCCGGTCACGATGACGGAGTGGAACGAAGCCGGCTGCCGCTGCGGCAGGGCGCGCAGATACGCCTCCATCAGCGCGAACCCGTCGCCGCCGCCGCCCGCCGTCACCAGCACGACCTTCCGCCCCGCCGCGCGGAGCACGGACCAGCACGGCGGCGCCCCCGCATTGCCCGGCAGCAGCAGGTCGGCAGCGACGACATGCCCGCAATAGCGCACCCGTCCGGCCGCCGCCCCGCCGATGCCATAGGCCTCCGCGACGTCGAACAGCGCGCGCGATCCATACACAAGGATGTCGTCATAGGCGTGGTCGAGCAGATCGGGGATGTCCTGCTCGGCCCAGGTCGCCCGCACCGTCTCCGGACTATCCAGAATGTCGCGCAGGCCGAGCATGACCCGGGTCTGCGGCATGTCGCGCCGCATCATCGCCAGCGTGGGCAATATCTCCCCGTTCATTCCCGCCGGCGCGTGATCGACGAGAAACACGTCCGGCCGGTAACGCAGCGCGAGGGTCAGGATCAGCGCGGCGCGATAGCCTTTCACCAGGCCGAAACTCTGCCCCGCCTCGCGCGCCTTGTAGGTTTCCGCGCCGGTCTTCACCACCGGCGGCAGCGGATGCACATGCAGCCCCGGCGGCAGGCGCCACTGCCCGATCACCGGCGAGCCGGTGAGCAGGTGAACCGCGAATTGCCGCGTGTCGAGCAGGCGCTCGGCGATGGCGAGGTTGCGGCGCAGATGCCCGAGGCCGAACGTGTCATGCGAATATAGAAACACCACCGTCGGTCCGACCGGCCCGCCGCATCCCGGCATCCGCGCGCCGGCCCGGCGGGTCAGAAGGCCGCCCGGACGGCTTGCCGCCGCCGCGTCACCCTCCATCGCACCGCTGCCGAAGGGCGCGGCCGGGTCCATCCTCGTCTCCCGCCAGACAGCACCCGCGAACCCCGGCGCGCTGTCCCGCTCAACCACATGAACATCGCGCATACAGGGTTCCTTTCCACTGCCGGTGTCGCGCTGTTATCGTGGGAGAAAGTTCCACAGTCAAGCGAGAAAACGGCAGCAAACATGAACAAGCGGACAGGTCCGCGCCGCCGCGCGCCGCCGCGCGGATTCCCGTTTTTTCTGGTTAAACTATTGAAACAGCGCTCAGAAATGCGCCATGACGCCGAGTCCGGCGCCAAACGCGGCACTTTGCGACGTCAGCCCACGCGTAGCGTAAAGCTGCAATTCCCAACGGAAATTCATCCGCAGGTTATATGCCAGTATGGCGGAGGCCACCGCCGTCCGCCGTTTCTGGATCGGCGTGTGGCCAATCAGGATAACGCTGACGAACTGCCGGGGCGTCACCGCCACCGCCACCCCCGGCTCGAAGGTCACGACGTTCTGCAGATGCAGCCCCGGCAGGCGGCCGACCACGCGGTAGCCGAGCTGGAGGTAGGGGAACACCCGGTCGCCGATCCGCCAGATCGTCCGCACGCCGGCTTCCTCGTCGAACCGCCCGGTCCCGAGCCCCTTGCGATAGGAGGCGACCGGCAGCTTCACCTTCACATAGGGCTCGATGGCCGGCATCGGCCCGCGCGCGTGGTCGAGCCGGTATTCAGCCTTGACCCAGACATCGCCGAGCCCCTGGCGGGTGGCGCTGGACCCGTGGCCGGAAATGACCGCCTGCCCGGCCACGATCCCGGCCCCCGCCACGGCGATATAGGGCACTTCGACCCGCACCAGCAGCCGGTCGTGCCGATAGACGACCGACAAGGGCAGGTCATAGATGTGGATCGTGTGGTGGGTGCCGAACCGCCCGGTGAACAGCGAGGGTTCGAGCCCGATGGTGAACCCGTTGGGCGCCGCGGCGCGGGCGTGGCCCGGCAGGGCCATGGCAGCGAGCAGGGCGATCGCCGATCCCCCCCGACACCCTCCCGCCGCCGCGCGCAAGCTTCCCAAGACCGTCATCGCGCTCCCATAATGAACCGATCCAGTATCATAATGGAATATGTCATTCCAATGGCCGAGACTGCTGTCATCCGATTGCAAATTTTTGTACGTGTATTATGTGGGAGTTTATCACACATGGAACGCGGGGCGGATGGCGGCGAGCCACCCACGCCACGGTCGGCGGGCGAGCGGGAATGGAATCCGATATCGAGAACATGCTGGGCCGGTTGCTGCGCCCCCTCGTCGCCTACCTGATGCGGCGGGGCTGGGGCTATATCGCGTTCCGCGACCTGCTCAAGCGCGTCTATATCGATGAAGCCGTCCGCAACCACGAGGGCGGCACCAGCCCGACCGACAGCCAGATCAGCGCCGTCACCGGCATCAACCGCCGCGAAGTCAAGCGCCTGCGCGAGGCCGCCGCCACCGCGGCGCCGCCGCCGCCGCGCGACCCGATGGCCGGCGTCAACGCCGCGGCAAGGGTGATCGGGACCTGGGTCTCCGCCGCCGCCTTCCGCGATGCGACCGGCGCGCCGCGGCCGCTGACGGTGCGCGGCGAAGGCGACGATCCGGGGTTCGACGCCCTGCTCCGCGCCGCGAAGGTCGATGTGCGCGGCCGAACCATCATCGAGGAGCTCGAGCGCGCCGGCGTGATCGAGCGGCTGGCCGACGATCGCATAAGCCTGCTGCGCGCCGCCTTCACCCCCGGCGAGCCGCGCGACAAGCTGCTCTTCCTCGCCGCCAATGTCGGCGACCACATGCGCAGCGCCTTCCACAACCTCGCCGGCGACAGCCCGGTCTTCATCGAGCGGGCGCTGTTCCACAACGGCATCGGCGAAACCCGGCTGAACGCCGCCCGCCCCGTCCTGTCAGACATGGCAGACCGCCTTCTGCGCCAGTGCAACGAACACCTGCTCGAGGGCAATCTCGCCAGCACCGAGGCCGAGGGCGCGGGCGATGGCGAGGGCAAGCTGCGCCGGCTCCGCCTCGGGGTTTATTATTACGAGACCGATGCCGATGACCGTCCCTGAGCCGACCGCACCTCACCGCAAGCGCCGCCGCCGCGGCTTGCTGCTCGCACTCCTGCTCGGCATCCTGCCGGCAGCGGCTGGCGCGCAGGAGGCCGGCGGCATCGGCGGCACCGGGATCAGCCATGAAGCCGGCGGTATCGGTGGGACCGGCGTAAGCCGGGAAACCGGCGGCATCGGCGGCACCGGAATCACGCACGAACCCGGCGGCATCGGCGGCACCGGCATCGGCCGCGCAAGCGCGCCCATCGTCGGCTACGGCCCGATCCAGCGCTTCGGCAGCGTCTTCGTGAACAATCGGGAATACCGCATCACCGCCGGCACCCTGGTCACGATCGACGGTCAGCCGGCCACCGCCGCCGCCCTCCGGGTGGGCGACATGGCGATCGTCCACGGCGTCGCCGAGGGCGCGCATGGCGGCATCGCCCGCAGCATCGCCACCTGGCAGGCGATCATCGGCCCGGTCACCCACATCGCCGCCAACGGGCGGGAGATCACCGTGCTGCACCAGACCGTGCTGCTGCCCCGCCCGGTGCCGGGCGCAACACTGCATCCGGGGCAGACGGTCGGGATCTCCGCCCAGCGCCAGGCCGATGGCAACTGGGTCGCCTCCCGCGTCACCACCCTGCCCGAATCGCGCAGCTTCCGGCTCGAAACCACGCTCGGCGCGAGCCCGCCCGGGCAGGCGCGGCTCGGCGGCCTCGTCCTGCCGGCCAGGCCCGGCATGCTCGACGGGCTGCACCAGGGCGAGCGCGTCATCGCCACCGGCACCGTGATCGACGGGCATCCGGTGCTCGGCACAATCGTGCCGCGCCCGCTGCGGCTGGGCGCGCCGGGCACGCGGGTCGAGGCGGTGAATTTCTTCCGCTCCGCCGGCAACGGGCGCCTCGTCGCCGCCGACGGCATGCAGGCGAAGGCACCGGCCGGCGTGCACCGGTTCGATGGCCTCACCCGCGTCGAGGTGATCGGCGAGCTCTCCGAAGCCGGCGAGAT
Source organism: Acidiphilium sp. 20-67-58 (assembly GCF_002255515.1). Taxonomy (NCBI): domain Bacteria; kingdom Pseudomonadati; phylum Pseudomonadota; class Alphaproteobacteria; order Acetobacterales; family Acidocellaceae; genus Acidiphilium; species Acidiphilium sp. 20-67-58. The sequence goes on from NZ_NCAS01000015.1 coordinate 25,402, forward strand.
CACGGCAACCGATGTGACCCCCGAACTCCCCGAACCGCCCGAAACCGGCCCGTCCGGCGGCAAGCCGGGGGAGATCGGCGAGCCCGCCCACGCCGCGCTGCCGGGACACCATCTCGAGCCGCCGGAAGTCGGCGAGGCGCCGGAGGCCGAGACGGTGGAGGACAGCGCGCCGGAAATCGAGGTCCCGAACCCGCAGACGCCGGAGCCGGACATCGACGCGCCCGAGATCGAGCCGCCCTCCGACCAGTAGCCGCGCGCCTGTCTGTCTGATTTCCCGAGTATCTCTGTCCGATCAGATGAATCCATCCGATCGGGCGATGCTCTAGATTTCTGGGAGTCGACACCGTCGGCTCAACCCTGTCACCCGGAAAGGATCGCAGCCATGTCGAGTACCCAGGTCGAACCCCGGCCCAAATCCGCCGAGCCGGAGCGCCGCCATGCCGGCATGCCGGATTTCTGGCGCCCCTTCGAATCCCTGCGCCGCGAGGTCAATCGCCTGTTCGAAGATTTCGACGGCATTCCGCCGCGCCGCGCCCGGCAGGCCGGCTTCCCGTTCGAGCCGTTCTGGTCGCGCGGGCCGGATTCCCCGGCCGTCGATGTCATCGAGCAGGACAAGGCGTTCGTCATCACCGCCGAGCTGCCGGGGCTCGCGCTCAAGGACGTCGAGATCAAGGCCACCGACGACACGCTGTCGATCTCCGGTGAAAAGCGCAGCGCGCAGGAAACCACGACGGCGGACTACCAGCTCAACGAACGCCGCTATGGTCGGTTCGAGCGGCGCTTCAGCCTGCCCGGCAGCGCCGATCCGGCGCGGATCGAGGCGCAGTTCGCCAACGGGGTGCTGACCATCACCCTGCCGAAACGGCCCGAGGCCATCCGCGCCGAGCGCAAGATCGAGATCAAGGCGGGCTGATCCGCAAGGGGCGCGCCACACCGGCGCGCCCAGCTCCGCATCGCCGCAATCCCCAATCCGCACACGGCATCATCCGATCGGATGGAATCAGCTGACCGGATAAAGATGCTCGGTTTGTCAGCGTGCTAGAGCATTACATCCGATCCGGCAGGATCGAAATGCGCTCTGGCGTCGAACTGCGCCATGCGGCGCAGCCGGGCGATGCGCTCGCGCAGCGGCGGATGGGTTGCGAACAGCGCATCGAACGTGGTGCCAGCGAGCGGGTTGACGATGAAGAGCGAGGCCGTCGCCGGGTTGCGCTCGGCATCGTCATTGCCGACCCAGCGCGCCGCCTCCCCGATCCGCGCCAGCGCCCGCGCCAGCGCCAGCGGCTGGCCGGTCAGCGCGGCCGCGCCGGCATCGGCGGCATATTCACGGGCGCGGGAAATGGCGAGCTGCACCAGCGTCGCCGAAAGCGGCGCGAGGATCAGCAGCAGCGCGCCGCCGATGCCGGCGAACGGGCTCGCCCGGCGCTCGTCGCCGCCGCCGAAGATCAGCGCGAGATTGGACATCATGCCGATCGCCCCGGCCAGCGTCGCGGTGACCGTCATCGTCAGCGTGTCGCGATGGCGGATATGCGAGAGTTCGTGCGCGAGCACGCCGGCCAGCTCCGCCTCGTCCAGCGCGCCCAGCAGCCCGGTGGTGACGGCAACCGCCGCATGCGCCGGATCGCGCCCGGTGGCGAAGGCGTTCGGCTGGTCCGCCTCGATCACGAACACACGCGGCACCGGCAGCCCCGCCTTGCGCGCCAGCAGCTCGACCAGCGCGACGAGGCGGGGAAACGCCGCCGGATCAGCCGGCCGCGCCCCATAGGCCGCCAGCACCGCCCGGTCCGCCACCCAATAGGTCACGAGATTTCCCGCCGCCGCGATCGCGAAGGCGATCGATGCACCCGTGCCGCCGCCCACACCATAGCCAACCGCCATGAACAGCGCGGTGAGCAACGCCATCAGCAAGCCGGTCCGGACCAGGTTCGCCATGACACGCCGCCTTTCATCAGCACCGGGAGCAGAGCCGGGAGCAATACCGGGAGCAGCGCCGGCATCATGTCTGATAGGCCACGGGCGGGCCGGCATCATTGAGGTGAATCAACCCCCGCGCATTGACCCCGCGCCAGCTTGTGTGATCTGCTCGCACATAGTCCTCATCACCCCGCCGGACCGGCGCATAGCAGCCCGGCCGCCTTGCCCCCGCGAGATGCGACATGCTCAAGCCGGACACACGCGCGCAACTCACCCGCGTCAGCACCGCCACCCTTGCCACCGCCCTGTTCCGGCGCGGCCTGCGCCAGCAGGTGATCCAGGGCGCGCTGCCGCTCAGCCCGCCGCGTCAGAGCATGGTCGGCGAGGCCTTCACCCTGCGCTACATCCCGGCGCGCGAGGATCTCAACCCGATCACCGTGTTCCGCAACCGCGACCACAAACAGCGCCAGGCGATCGAGACCTGCCCGCAAGGTGCGGTTCTGGTGATCGACAGCCGCAAGGACGCCCGCGCCGCCTCGGCCGGCGGCATTCTCGTCACCCGGCTGATGCAGCGCGGCGCAGCCGGCATCGTCACCGATGGCGGCTTCCGCGACAGCGCCGAGATCGCCGCTCTCGGCTTTCCCGCCTATCACACGAGGCCGAGCGCGCCGACCAACCTCACCCTCCACCAGGCGATCGCGATCGACGACCCGATCAGCTGCGGCGACGCGCCGGTCTTCCCCGGCGACGTGATCGTGGGCGATGCCGATGGCGTGATCGTGCTGCCCGCCCATCTGGCCGACGAACTCGCACGGGAAGCGACGGAGATGACGGCGTTCGAGGATTTCGTCACCGAGCGGGTGCGCGAAGGCGCCTCCATTCTCGGCCTCTACCCGGCGACCGACCCCGCAACCGAGACCGACTTCGCCGCCTGGCGCGCCCGCACCGGCCGCTAGGGCAGGTTCCGATCCATCCGGATCGGATGCCGTGCTCTATCTTGTTGATAATTAGAGCATCTTTATCCGATCAGATGATTCCATCTGATCGGATGAAACCGGGTACGCGCGCGCGTTACCCGGCGCGGCGGATCTCATAGGCGCGCAGATGCGCATCGGCGATGGCGAGCAGCTTGCAGGCCGCCGGATCGCCCCGCCGCAGCAGGTCGCCGATGATGTGCGCGCCCTCGATCCGCCCGCCCTGCTCGATGTCCCGCAGCATCGAGGCGGTCATCGTCGAGCCTCGGGTGGCGAGCCATTCCTTCAGCCGCGCCGATGCCGCCGGGCGCAGCTCGAAGCCGTGCCGCGCGGCAATGCCGGCGCATTCGGCCGCCAGCCCGAGCGCGATCTCGGCACCGCCAGCCTCGACGATCACCCCCACCGGCGCGCGCATCAGGCAGGTAATGCCCGCGAGCGCGGCGATGAACACCCATTTCTCCCACATGTCCTGCATGATCGCATCGCTCAGCCTTGTGACGAAGCCGGCCCTGCCGAACAGCTCGGCGATCGTCCGCGCCCGCGCATCCTGCCCGGAGGCGCGCGGGCCGAAGGTCAGCGTGTGCGCGTCGTTGAGATGCAGCACCCTCCCCTCGGCATCGAGGGCGGCGGAAATCACGCACTGCCCGCCCAGCACGATTGGCGCGCCGAACCGCGCATCCAGCACGTCGAGATGGCGCATGCCGTTGAGCAGCGGCAGGACCAGCGTATGCGGGCCGATGGCTGGCGCCATCGCCGCCACCGCATCGTCGAGATCATAGGCCTTGCAGCTCAGCAGCACGAGATCGAAGACCGGCTCCAGCCGGTCGGCCGTCACTACCGAGGGTGCGGGCAGATGGACATCGCCCTTCACGCTGCGGATGACGAGACCGCCCGCCGCCAGCGCCTGCGCCCGCGCCGGACGCACGAGGAACGTCACGTCGAGGCCGGCCTCGGCCAGCCTGCCGCCGAAATACCCACCGGTGCCGCCGGCACCGACCACCAGAATGCGCATGGAGTCTCTCCTTAGAACACGTTCCGATCCATCAGGATCGGATGCCGTGCTTCATTTTGTTGATAATAAGAGCATCTTTATTCGATCAGATGATTCCATCTGATCGGATGATGCTCTAGCGCTGCATGACGATGAGAGTCGAAGTCGCGGAAGCATAGAGCCGTCCGCTCACATCCGTCAGCTTCGCTTCCGAGAAGCCGGCGCGCCGGCCGAGCGAGATCACCGTGCCCACCGCCCGCACCACCCCGGTCTCGGCCGTCATCGCCCGGTGATACGAAACCTTCAGCTCCAGCGTCGAATAGGCCTGCTCGGCGGTGAGCATCGTATGCACGGCGCAGCCGCAGGCGGAATCGAGCAGTGCTGCGGCGTAGCCCCCATGCACCGTGCCGAGCGGATTATAAACCTCGCGCCCCGGGCTGCCCTCGAACACCACCCGCCCCTCGGCGATCTCGACCAGGCGGAACCCCAGCGTCCGCCCCATCGCGAGCAGATCGGAATCCATCACGGCGCGAAGCTGGTCGATGCCGGGAAGCGGCGGCATGGTATCGGACATAGGGTATCCTGTCTGTCGTTGAGCGCCATGCCTAACCCGGCCTGCCGCAAGCGGCAATCCCGCGCATCTCATCCCTCCGGCGTGGCCAGCCGCGCCTTCACCAGCCCCAACATCAAAGCCGTCACCGCCGATCCGGCGAGGATGGCGACGACATAGAGCCCCAGATGCGTCACCGCGTTCGGGATCGGCAGCACGAACACCCCGCCATGCGGCACGCGCAGCTTCACATCCGCCACCATCGAGATCGCTCCGGCCACCGCCGATCCGGTCATGGTGCAGGGGATCACGCGGAACGGGTCCTCGGCGGCGTAGGGAATCGCCCCCTCGGTGATGAAGGACAGACCAAGCACCGCGGTCGGCAGGCCGGATTCGCGCTCGATCGTGGTGAAGCGGCTGGCGAACAGCCTGGTCGCCAGTGCCACGCCGAGCGGCGGCGTCATCCCCGCCGCCATCACCGCCGCCATCGGCGTATAGACCCGCGCCGACAGCAGGCCGACCGCGAAGGTGTAGGCCGCCTTGTTCACCGGCCCGCCCATGTCGAACGCCATCATCGCGCCGAGCAGCAGGCCGAGGGCAAGCGCGCCCGACCCCTGCATCGAACGCAGCACATGCGTCATCAGGTGCAGCAGCTCGGCGACCGGACGGCCGATCACATAGACCATCAACAGCCCGGTGAAGAGCGTGCCGAGGACCGGCAGCAGCAGCACCGGCTTCAACCCCTGCAAGCCGCGCGGCAGGCGCAGGGTCTCGTTCAGCCAGCGCGTCGCATAGCCGCCGATGAAGCCGGCGAGGATCGCGCCGAGAAATCCCGCCCCGGTCAGCGCGGCGAGCAATCCGCCGATCATCCCCGGTGCGAGCCCCGGCCGATCGGCGATGGAATAGGCGATGTAGCCGCCGAGCACCGGCACGAACAGGGTGAAGGCCGATTTCGCGCCGATCTCGAACAGCGCGCCGGCGAAGCTGCGCGCCGCCGCCGCGTCGGTCGCGTGGATGCCGCCAAGGGCGAAGGCCAGCGCGATCAGCAGCCCGCCGGCGGTGACGAACGGGATCATGAACGAAACGCCGGTCATCAGGTGCCGGTACGGCCCAGGCCGCGCCCGCGCAGCACCGGCGCGGGAGTCCGGCCGCACCGTGCCACCCTGGACCTCGGCCTCGTCGAGCGCGCGGGCGATCAGCGCCTTGCCATCGTTGATCGCGGCCTTGGTGCCGCTGTGGAACACGCGCTTGCCGGCGAACCGGGCGAGATCCACCTGCCGGTCGGCGGCGATCAGCACGAGATCCGCCGCCGCGATTTCCGCCCCGGTCAGCTTCGTTCCCGCACCAACCGATCCCTGCGTCTCGACGCGGATTTCGTCGCCCAGCGCCGCCGCCGCCCGCAACAACGCCTCGGCGGCCATGAAGGTATGGGCGATGCCGGTGGGGCAGGAGGTGACCGCGACGATCCGCCGCCCGCCGGCAGGAGGACTGTCCAGCGCGCGGCGCAGCACGGCGCCGGCATCCGCCAGCACCTCGTCCAGCGTCGCGCCGTACCGCCGCATCCCGGCGAAGCGGGGATCGCCCGCCGCCTGCGGACCGATCTCGATCGCCAGCGAAGCCGCAGCGATCCGCGCGGCGGCGAGCGGATCGCGCACGCCATCGTCGCCGCCGATCTCGATCGCGATATCATGCCCCGCATCGAGCGCCGCGCGGCGCAGCGCCTCCGCCGCGAGCAGGCGCGAGACAGCACCCGGCCCGCCGGCAATCACCGCAACGATGACACTCATGCCGCCCCCACCCCCTCATGCTCGACGACAACCGCCCGCGCCAGCGCCTCGACCGCGTCGCGCCCGGGCAGGTTGGCCCCCGGCGCGCGCAGCTTGGCGGCGGCGAAGGCGGTGCCGAGCCGGGCGATCCGTTCCAGCCCCGCCGCCGCATGCATCCCGGCGATGATGCCGGCGACCATCGCATCCCCGGCTCCGACCGTGCTGGCAACCCGCATCGGCGGCAGCGCCGCGCGCAGACAGCCGCGACCGGTGACGAACAGCGCCCCCTCGGCGCCGAGCGAGACCGCGACCAGCGCCACACCGCGCCCGACCAGCCCGCGCGCCGCATCCCGCAGCGAAGCCGCATCGGCAAGGCGCCGCCCGGCCAGCGCCTCCAGCTCGGCGCGGTTCGGCTTGATGCACCAGGGCGGCGCGGCGCCGGCCAGGGCGCGGGCGAGCGGCGGGCCGGAACTGTCGAGCAGCACCCGCGCGCCGCGCGCGGCGAGGGCGGCGGCGAGCTCGGCGTAAAACCCCGCATCCACCCCCGCCGGCAGGCTGCCAGCGAGCAGCACGACCGCGCCCGGCACCGCGAGGCGGAGCAGAAGCGCGCTCACCGCCCGCAGCGATGACGCCGTCACCTCCAGCCCCGGCAGGTTGATGTCGGTGGTCTCGCCCGCATGCGCGAGCTTGACATTGGTGCGGGTCTCGCCCGGCACGCGGATACATTCGTCGCGGATCGCCTTGGCCGCGAACAGCCGGACGAAGGGCGCTTCATTGGCGCGGCCGAGCAAACCCGCGGCGATCACCGGAATCCCGCCCCAATCGGCCAGGCAACTCGCGACATTGACCCCCTTGCCCCCGGCATGGAACACGACGCCGCGCGCCCGGTGCACCGTGCCGGGGGCAAGGGCATCCAGCTCGATCGTCTCGTCGATCGCCGGGTTCAGCGTCAGCGTGATCACCGGAGCGGTGCGGGGGGCAATCATGCGCCCGCCTCCAGCGCCCGCACCTCGTCCGCCGTCGCGGCGGCGAGCGCGCGGGCGGCCAGCGCCCGCAGCGCCTCGACCCGCGCGCCGCACAGCCGCGCCTTCACCGCCGCGATATCCGGCGGCGCCATCGACAGCGCCGTCACCCCGAGCCCGGCGAGCAGGGCGGCGCCGGCCGGATCGCCGGCCATCCCGCCGCATACGCTGACCGGGCATCCACGCGTCGCCGCCCCCGTCACAACCTGCGCCACCAGCCGCAGCACGGCCGGATGCAGGCTGTCCGCCGCGGCGGCGAGGTCGGGGTTCTGCCGGTCGGTCGCAAGGGTGTACTGTGTCAGGTCGTTGGTGCCGATCGAGAGGAAATCGCACTGCGCGGCCAGACGATCCGCCATGACCGCCGCCGCCGGCACCTCGATCATGATGCCCACTGGCAGCACCGGCGCGCCAAGGGCCGCGCGCACCCGCTCGCAGGCGGCGCGCAGCCGGACGATCTCATCCTCCGAGGTCACCATCGGGAACATCACCGCCACATCCCCGCCCGCCATCGCCGCGCGATAGATCGCGCGCAGCTGCGGCTCCAGCAGGTCCGGCCGGCGCAGCAGCAGCCGTGCCCCGCGCACGCCGAGAAACGGATTCGCCTCGCGCTTCAGGCCGAGATGCGGCGCCTGCTTGTCGCCGCCGAGATCGAGCGCGCGGATCACCAGCCGCCGCCCGTCCACCGCCGCGATCATCGCGCGGTAGACCTCCAGCTGCGCGGCCTCGTCCGGCGGCGCAGTGGCATCGAGGACGAGGAACTCGGTGCGCATCAGCCCGACGCCCTCGCCGCCCGCCGCGAGCGCCGCCGCCACGAGGCCGGGCCGGTCGACATTGGCGGCGATGCCGATGCGCTGGCCATCCTGCGTCACCGCCGGCGCAGCTGCTGCGCGGGCCGCCACCGCCTGCCGCACGCGGGACGAAGCGCGCCAGGCGATGGCCGCATCGAGCGCCGCCGCCGGCGGATCGGGGTAGAGGCATCCCGTTGCGCCATCGAGGATCGCCATCACGCCGGAGGGCAGGCCGAGCAGCGCGTCGCCGCCGCCGACCAGCGCCGGCAGGCCGAGCGTGCGGGCGAGAATGGCGGTGTGCGCGGCCGGCCCGCCCGCCGCCGTCGCCAGCCCGACCACGCGCGCGGGATCGAGCCCCGCCATCTCCGAGGGCGGGAGATCCGGTGCGACGAGAATCCACTCTCCCTCCGGCAGCGCCGCCAGCCCATCGACCGCAGACGCGGGGTCGAGACAGGCGAGCACCCGCCGGCCGGCATCGCGCAGATCGGCCGCGCGCCCGGCCAGCACCGGATCGTCCAGCGCCGCCAGCGAAGCCGCACGCTGGCCGACCGCCGCCTGCCACGCCGAGGCCGGTCCATGCCCCTCGACCATCCGTCGGCAGGCCGCGACGATCAGCTCGTCATCGTGCAGCAGCTCCGCCTGGGCGCGGAAGATCGCCGCCTCGCCGGCGCCGAGCCGGGTTGAAGCCGTTGTCGCGAGCGCGTGCAGCGCCGCGCGCGCCGCCGCCAGCGCCGCCTCCAGCCGTGCCGCGCCCTCGGCCAGCGGCAGCGTCTCGTCGGCAATCTCCGCCGCGCTGCCCGCCATCACATGCAGCCTGCCAATCGCAAGGCCGGGGCTTGCCGCGATCCCGCCGATCACGGCGAGTGGTCCGGGCGGCGTCCAGCCCCGCGCGGATCGCGGGGCGGGCGCCTGCGCTGCCGGCGCGGCAAGCGAGGCAAGCCGCGCCCGCAGCCAGGCGAGGCCGGCGGCGTCATCCTCCCCCTCGGCGGAGATCACCACGCGGTCGCCGGCGCGCAGGCCGAGATGCAGCAAGGCGACGAGATTGCGCCCGTCCGCCACCTCGTCGCCATGTCGCACCCGAACCCTGAGGCCGCTCTGCCGCGCCGCCTCCGCCCAGGCGGCGGCCGGCCGCGCGTGCAGCCCGGCGGGATCGGTCACCACCATCTCGAACCGGTGCGCGAAATCCGCCGCCGCTTCATCGGATTGCGGCAGTTCGCGCGCCTCCTCGCCCGCCAGCGCCTCGACGATCTCCAGCACCTCCGCCGTCGCGGCAAGGGAAGCGAGCCTGTCCCGATCCTGCATCAGCGCGGCGAGGCGGCGCAGGATGGCGAGATGCGCCTCCCCCCGCGCGGCGATGGCGACGATGAGCCGCGCCACCTGCCCCGCCCCCCAATCCACCCCGCCCGGCACCTGCAACACCGCAATGCCGTCGCGCCGGATCAGGTGCCGGTCATCGCCCATGCCATGCGGGATGGCGACGCCATGGCCGAGAAACGTGCCGGTCACAGCTTCCCGGTGCAGCATGCTCCGCGTATATTCCGGCGCGATGCAGCCCGCATCTTCGAGCAGGCGGGCGGCCGCGCCGATCGCCGCCTCCTTCGAGGCGGGTGCTGCGCCGAGCCCGACCAGCGCGGGGCCGAAAGCGACATCCTGCAAGGCGGGCGGCATTGGCGGTTTCCTCGTTTCCCCAGAGCGCTTTCCGTTCAGATGGCTCCATCTGAACGGATGATGCTCTGTCATACTTCTAAAGCGGGCATCTTTATCCGATCAGATGGCTCCATCTGAACGGATGATGCCCTAGGCCTGAAGCGAAAACGTTTTCAGTTTTTCCTGTCAACAACATTCTCGTGTTTTGCGGAAAATTTGCAGCCAGCGCCCAGATTTTCACTTGCCGCGCCGGCTTGTTTCATGCTGAGTCTCTGAGAACGATTTCGAGAGCCCGTTGCGGCAGGCAGGAAAGACACCGCCCCGATGGCCGTCAGTATCAAGGATGTGGCCCGCGCCGCCGGGGTATCGCCGGCGACGGTATCGCGCACGCTCGGCGGCGGCGCGGTCAGCGCCGCCCTGCGCGACAAGGTCGAGGACGCAGTGCGCCGCACCGGCTACCGGCCCAACCTGTCCGCCCGCCGCCTCCGCTCGCAGCACTCGCAGACGGTCGGGCTGATCGTCGCCGACATCTCGAACCCGTTCTTCACCGCCGTCGCCCGCGCCGTCGAGCATGCCGCCTACGCCGCCGGCCTGCGCGTCATTCTCTGCAATACCGACGAGAACCCGGAGAAGGAGGCGATGTATCTCCAGCTCATGGAGCAGGAGCGCGTCACCGGGGTGATCTTCGCGCCCACCCGCGCCTCGGTCGAGCGGCTCGATCGCGGCGGAAGGCCGCCTTACCCGATGGTGCTGATCGACCGCGCCGGCCGCGCCAGCGGGCAGGACGCTGTGGTGCTCGACAATTTCGCCGCCGGAAGCATGCTGGTCGAGCATCTTCTCGGCCAGGGCTACCGTCGCATCGCCGGGCTGTTCGGCAATGCCAGCACCACCGGGATCGAGCGGCGGGATGGCTACGAGGCGGCGATGCGCCGCGCCGGCCTCGCCCCCGCCGCGCATTTCGCCGCCCCCAGCATCGAGGCGGCGGAGCAGGAAATCGCCCGCTGGTTCGCGCGCGGCACCCTGCCGGAGGCGCTGATCGCCAGCAACGGGCTGCTGCTGATGGGCGCCGTCCGCGCCCTGCGCGCTGCCGGCAGGCGCATGCCGGAGGATCTCGCGGTCGCCGGGTTCGACAATGAAAGCTGGACCGACCTGATCGGCCCGGGCATCACCGTCATCGAGCAGCCGGTCGCCCAGATCGGCGCCGAGGCGATGCGCCTGCTGCTGGAGCGGCTCGCCGCGCCCGAGGCCCCGGTGCGCAAGATCGTGCTCGGCGGGCGCTGCGTCATCCGCGGCTCGACCGCGCCGCGCCCCGTCAACGAAGCCGCCGAATAAGCCTCAGCCGCATTTCGACCAGCCGCACTGCAGGCAGCTCAGGCAGCCCGCCTCGCGCACCAGCCCGGGCTGGCTGCATTTGGGGCAGAGCGCGCCGAGCGGGGCCGCTTCCGGCGTCGCCGCCACGCGCTTCTGGTCCGAAGGCGGCACCAGGAACCCGGTCTCGACCATGTGCCGCTCGATCACGTCGCCGATCGCCGCGACCAGCGAGGGCACGTAGCGCCCGCCGCTCCACTGTCCGCCGCGCGGGTCGAACACCTGCTTCAGCTCCTCGGCAACGAAAGCGACCTCGCCGCCCCGGCGGAACACCGCCGAGATCATCCGCGTCAGCGCCACCACCCAGGCGTAATGTTCGAGGTTCTTCGAGTTGACGAACACCTCGAACGGCCGGCGCACCCCATCCTGCTCGATATCGTTGATCGTGACATACATCGCGTGCTCGCTGTCCGGCCAGCGCAGCTTGTAGGTGGCACCGATCAGCTTGTCGGCGCGGACCAGCAGCCCGGCAGCGGTGGTCGCGGGCGGGGCTGACTGCGGCGCCGGCTTCGCCTCCGCGGGCGGTGTGACCTCCAGCACCGAGCCGGTCACCGCGTTCGGCCGATAGGTGGTGCAACCCTTGCAGCCGCTGCGATAGGCGTCGAGATAGACCTCCTGGAACGCCTCGAAGCCGATATCCTCCGGCACGTTGACCGTCTTGGAGATCGCGCTGTCGACATGGCGTTGCACCGCCGCCTGCATCCGCACATGCTCGGCCGGGGTCAGCTCCTGCGCTGTGACGAAATGCGCCGGCAGGGCCGCGGTCTCGCCGAATTTCGCGCGGAACAGCCGCAGCGCATAGTCGGTCACCTCCTCCTCGCGCCGGCTGCCATCGCGTTGCAGCACCTTGCGCGTATAGGCCAGGGCGAACACCGGCTCGACCCCGCTCGACACATTGTCCGACAGCAGCGAGATCGTCCCCGTCGGTGCGACCGAGGTGAGCAGCGCGTTGCGGATGCCGCCGGCCGCGATGGCGGCGCGGACATCCTCGTCGAGCCCGGCGACGGTCTCGCCGGCGAGGTATTGTGCGGCGTCGTAGAGCGGGAACGCGCCCTTCTCGGCGGCGAGTGCGGCGGAAGCGAGATAGGCGGCGCGCTCGATCTGCCGCGCCCAGTCGCCGGCCCGCGCGGCGGCCTCCGGCGTGCCGTAGCGCAGGCCGCACATCATCAGCGCATCCGCCAGCCCGGTCATGCCGAGGCCGACGCGCCGCTTGGCCACCGCCTCCTCGCGCTGCGCCTCCAGCGGGAAGCCCGAGGCGTCGATCGTGTCATCCAGCATGCGGACGGCGACGGTGACCAGTTCGGCAAGCTCCGCCTCGTCGATCCGCGCGCCGGGGCCGAAGGGATCGCGCACCAGCCGGGCGAGGTTGATCGAGCCGAGCAGGCAGGCGCCATAGGGCGGCAGCGGCTGCTCGCCGCAGGGATTGGTCGCGTGGATCGTCTCGCAATAATGGAGGTTGTTGCGCTTGTTGATCCGGTCGATGAAGATTACCCCCGGCTCGGCGTAATCATAGGTCGCGCGGGTGATCGCCTCCCACAGCGCGCGCGCCTGCAGCGTGCGATAGACCTTGCCCTCGAAGACGAGATCCCACGCCGCATCCGCCTCGACCGCGCGCATGAAATCATCGGTGACCAGCACCGAGAGGTTGAAGTTCCGCAGCCGGCCCGGCTCGCGCTTGGCGGCAATGAAGGCCTCGACATCGGGGTGGTCGCAGCGCATCGTCGCCATCATCGCGCCGCGTCGCGCCCCGGCGGACATGATGGTGCGGCACATCGAATCCCACACATCCATGAACGAGAGCGGACCCGACGCATCCGCCCCCACGCCGCGCACCGCCGCCCCCTTCGGCCGGAGCGAGGAGAAATCATAGCCGATGCCGCCGCCCTGCTGCATGGTCAGCGCCGCCTCGCGCAGATGGGCGAAGATCCGGCCGAGATCGTCCTCGATGTCGCCCATCACGAAACAGTTGAACAGCGTCACCCGCCGCGCCGTGCCGGCGCCGGAAATGATCCGCCCGGCGGGGACGAAGCGGAAATCGCGCAGCGCCTCGTAGAACGGCGCCTCCCAGCGCGCGGGCTCGCGCTCGGTCGCGGCCAGGGCGCGGGCGACGCGCCGCCAGGTGTCCTCGACCGTAAGGTCGACCGGCGCGCCGGTCTCGTCCTTGAGGCGGTATTTCGCGTCCCAGATCTGCGCCGAGATCGACGCCATCGTCTCGATCACGGAGGCGTGGGACGCGGGAAAATCTGCTGGCATATCCATATCGAAGTCTCCGATCAGGCGTTCGGGGGCGCAAGCCGCGCCGACTCGGGCAAAAAGCGAGTATACCAGCGTGGCCCCCCGCACCGCCACCGCGACACGTGCCTGGGCACGTTCCGACCAGATGGCTCCATCTGATCGGATGATCCTCTACGACCAGGGGCGGGGCGCTGCGCGGAACGCCTTCCAGGCCGGTTCCAGGCGCCGCCGCGCCTTGCGCGCCCGCCGCTTCGCCCAGCGCCGCACCGGGGCCGCCCCCTGCCCGGCTGCATCTTCGGTCCCGAGCGCATCGCGGGAGGCGAGCGCATCCGCCAACCCGCGCGCAACCCCGGCATCGTTGAACCGGCCGAGCTGGTCCAGCGCTGCCCCGGCGGTGGTGCGGAACGCGCCGAGTGCTAGGCCGGGTGCGACACCCTCCAGCGCCTCGGCGGCATAGTTCGCCCGCTTCAGTGCCCGGCGCAGCGCGTGCAGCTCCTTCGCCGAGAGCCGATCGATGCCCCGGCCGCGCCGGCGGGCAAGCCGGTCCAGCCGGCGCAGCAGGACGGGGCCGATCGTCGCGATCGGGCGGAACCGCACCGCCGGGTCGAGCACCGTGGGTCCGGCGGCCCAGCTTGCGATATCGCCGGCGAGATCGGCGCATTCCGCCGCCGCCCCGCTCGCCGCGAGTGCGGCGCGCGCCTCCTGCCGCGCCGCATCCGACGCCGCCAGCAGCGCCGCCACTGCCGCCGCATCCCCCCCCTCCATCGCCGCCGGGAAGGATCTCAGGCAGGCCACATCCCAGTCCCGCACCAGGCCATAGGCGCGGCCAAGCTCGCGCAGCGCGACATCGTAGCGTCGCCGCTCAACCTTATCGAGGCAGGGGGCGAACAGGGCCAGCACGCTGCGCAGCCGGCGGATCGCGACCCGGCGGCGATGCACCGAATCGGCATCGCTGGCAGCCTCGCGGCCAAGCTCGGCGCAGCCCGCGGCGACGATCCGCCGCCAGGCCGTGCGCGCGCGCAAAAGCGGCCGGCGCGCCGCCGCCCCGGCTTTGGCTTTGGCTTTGGCTTTGGCTTTGGCTTTGGCTTTGGCTTTGGCTTTGGCTTTGGCTTTGGCTTTGGCTTTGGCTTCGGCTTCGGCTTCGGCTTCGGCACCAGCTTCGACTTCGGCTTCGGCTCTGGCAGCGGGTCGGGCCACGCTCTCAGCCACCATCACACCCCTCCGCGATCCCGGTCGGACCGCCCTCCCAACCCTGCGCCCGCGCGGCGCGCGGGGTCAATGCACCAGAATTGCCGCGCCGAGGCTCGCCGCCGCCATCAGCGCCATGAACACGACCAGCGGCGCGCCAGTCGCACCCCGCGAATAGACGCTGGCATAGATCGCGTGGAAGATATGGTTCGAGCCGGTGGCGATCAGCACAGCGGCCATCTCCACCGGGTCCGGCGCGGCGCCTGCGCCATGCGTCGCGAGGCTGATGATGAAGGGGTTGATATCGGTCACGCCGACGATGCCGGCCAGGGTGTAAAGCCCGGAACTGCCATAGATCCGCATCGTCACCGAGGCGAGGATCGAGACGATGACGAACAGCACCCCGAACGTCGCCGCGGTGCCGAGGCCGAGCGGGTTGGAGACATTGGCGATCGGCGGGACGGCCGTCTTGCGGTCGCGCAGCCGGTACCAGCCGAGCGCGATCAGCCCGCCAAAGGCGCCGACCGCGAGCATCCACGGCGCCAGCGCCAGCGCCATGTCCGGGTTGAACAGCAGGATCACCGCGAGCAGCCGCGGATACATCACCGCGTTCGCCACCACGATGCCGCTCTGCGCCTCGACCACCGCCCCCGCCTCGGCGCCGGCGCGGCGGGCGAGCACCACGGTGGTCACGGTCGAGGAATAGATGCCGCCGAGAAAGGCGACCAGCAGCCCCGAGCCGCGCGGCACCACGTAGCGGCGCAGCAGGTAGCTCGCATATGAGATCGACGAGACCGCGACCATCGCCAGCCACGCCTCGTGCGGGGTGACGCGGGTGATCGTCGTCACCGGCCGGTCCGGCAGCAGCGGCAGCACGAGGCCGGTGATCAGCAAGAACCGCCCGGCATTGACGATCTCGGCGAGGTCGATCCCGCGCGCGAGGCCGTGCAGCGTCTCGCGCGCCGTCAGCAGCAGCGTCGCCGCGACGGTGAGCCCCACCGCCATCCAGAACGGCCCGGCCAGCGCCAGCGGGCCGATCAGGAAGGCGACCAGGTTGGACAGCGGCGCCATCAGCCCGACATTGCGCGACCCGTCCGGCGCAAGCTCCTCCATCCCGCGCCAGTAATAGAGGCCGAGCCAGAGACCGAGCACGGCGAGCCCGGTGCCGAGCAGCAGCGGCGGCGCGGGATCGAGCGCGTAGAGCACGCCGCCGGCAAGGGCGAGCAGCGGGAAGCTGCGCACCCCGCCGGGCCTGCGGCTGCCGGCGCGGGCGTTGAAATCCTCGTAGGCGAGGCCGAAGAAGAAGCCGAGCCCGACGATGATGAGCCAGGCGGCGAAGCCGGTATGGGTCAGCGTCGTCACCATTGCCTGCCGCGTCCTCCGGTGAAGCCGGTTTTGCCCCGGCGCGAGTCATGGTACCGGGATCGACGATGCGCCGCGCCCGCCCGTCGGGCAAGATGGCGCTGGATGCCCCGATCGCAGCACAGGAGCCCGCGCCATGAAGACCCACCGGATCGCCGCCATCCCCGGCGATGGCATCGGCCCCGAGGTGATCGGCGCCGGGCTCGACGTGCTCGCCGCCCTCGCCCGCCGCGATGGCGGCTTCGCGCTCGACGTCACCAGCTTCGATTACGGCTCGGCGCATTACCGCCGCCACGGCGTGATGATGCCGGATGGCGCGCTGGAGCGGCTGAAAACGTTCGACGCGCTTTATTTCGGCGCCGTCGGCGCGCCGGACATCCCCGACCATGTCACCCTCTGGGGCCTGCGCCTCGCGATCTGCCAGGGGTTCGACCAATATGCCAATGTCCGCCCGACCCGGGTGCTGCGCGGCCTCGCCTCGCCGCTGCGCCACTGCGCCCCGGCGGATCTCGACTGGGTGATCGTGCGCGAGAACAGCGAGGGCGAATATGCCGGCCAGGGCGGCCGCTCGCATCGCGGCCACGCCGAGGAGGTCGCGACCGAGGTCGCGATCTTCACCCGCGCCGGGGTCGCGCGGATCATGCGCTTCGCCTTCGCCCTCGCCGCATCGCGCCCGCGCCGGCACCTCACCGTCGTCACCAAGTCGAACGCGCAGCGCCACGGCATGGTGCTGTGGGACGAGGTCGCCGCCGCCACCGCGCGCGACTTCCCCACGGTGACGTGGGACCGGATGCTGGTCGATGCGATGACGGTGCGCATGGTCCACGATCCGGCGAGCATCGACACGGTGGTCGCGACCAACCTGCACGCTGACATCCTCTCCGACCTCGCCGCCGCTCTCGCCGGCTCGATCGGCATCGCGCCGACGGCCAACCTCAACCCGGAGCGGACCTACCCCTCGATGTTCGAGCCGATCCACGGCTCCGCCTTCGACATCACCGGCAAGGGCATCGCCAATCCGGTCGGCGCGTTCTGGACGGCGGCGCAGATGCTGGAGCATCTCGGCGAGGCGGATGCGGCGCGGCGTCTGATGGCGGCGGTGGAGCGGGTGACCGAGGCCGGCATCCGCACCCGCGATCTCGGCGGCACCGCCACCACGGCCGCAGTGACGGCGGCGGTCATCGCCGCGATCGAGGGCGGCAACGCATAGGCGGCGCGCGGCGGGCACCTCTTGCGTCGGCCCCGCCCATGCGCAATTCGTTAATCATGTAACGCGCACGAGGAGCAGCGATGATCACCGGCAGCTTTCCGACCACCCGCCTGCGCCGCAACCGCCGCGATGGCTGGACGCGGCGCATGGTCGCCGAGACCACGCTGTCGGTCGACAACCTGATCTGGCCGATTTTCGTCCGCGCCGGCGATGGCGAGCCGACCCCGGTGGCGACCATGCCGGGCGTCGTGCGGGTGGGGCTCGACCGCCTCGCCGCCCATGTCGAGCCGGCAGCAAGGCTCGGCATTCCGGCCATCGCCCTGTTTCCCGCGACCCCGCCGGAACTCAAGAACCCCGAGGGCACCGAGGCGCTGAACCCGGACAACCTGATGTGCCAGGCCGCCCGGCTGCTCAAGCGCGAATTCCCCGAACTCGGCCTGATCGGCGATGTGGCGCTCGATCCCTATACCGATCACGGGCATGACGGCGTGCTGCGCGAGGGCTATGTCGCCAATGACGAATCGGTCGAGATCCTCGAACGCCAGGCGGTGAACCAGGCGCTCGCCGGGATCGACGTGATCGCGCCGTCGGACATGATGGACGGGCGGATCGGCAGCATCCGCGCCGCCCTCGATTCCGAGGGGCTGATCGACACACGGATCATGAGCTACGCCGCCAAATACGCCTCCGCCTTCTACGGCCCGTTCCGCGAGGCGCTCGGCTCCAACGCGGCGCTGAAGGGCGACAAGAAGACCTACCAGATGAACCCCGCCAATACCG
The DNA here is from genome assembly GCF_002255515.1 of Acidiphilium sp. 20-67-58. Lineage (NCBI taxonomy): Bacteria > Pseudomonadati > Pseudomonadota > Alphaproteobacteria > Acetobacterales > Acidocellaceae > Acidiphilium > Acidiphilium sp. 20-67-58. The sequence continues at coordinate 43,197 of NZ_NCAS01000015.1, forward strand.
ACGAGGCGCTGCGCGAGGTGGCGATGGACATCGACGAAGGCGCCGACATGGTGATGGTCAAGCCGGGCATGCCCTATCTCGACATCATCCGCCGCGTCCACGAGCGCTTCGCGGTGCCGACTTTCGCCTATCAGGTGAGCGGCGAATACGCGATGCTCGCCACCGCGATGGAGCACGGGCTGCTCGACCGCGAACGCGGCATTCTCGAAACCCTGATGGGCTTCCGCCGCGCCGGCGCCGCCGGGGTGCTGACCTATTTCGCCGTCGAGGCCGCGACCCTGCTGCGCCGGGGCTGAGCGGGCGGCTACACGCCGCCCAGGTCTTCAACTAGCCGGGCGGCTGAACGCCGCGCAGGTCTTCAACTAGCCGGGCGGCTGAACGCCGCGCAGGTCTTCAACTAGCCGGGCGGCTGAACGCCGCCCGGGTCACTCACATGCCGAGCGCGCGGCGATAGACGTCGATCAGCATTTCCTGCTCCTCGACCTCGGCCGGCTCCTGCTTGCGCAGCCGGATCAGCTGGCGCAGCACCTTGACGTCGAACCCCGCCGATTTCGCCTCGGCATAGATGTCCTTGATGTCCGAGCCGAGCGCTTTGCGCTCCTCCTCGAGCCGCTCGATGCGCTCGACGATGCTGCGCAGCCGGTCGGCCGCGATGTTGCCGTGGCTCGCATTGTCTTCCTGGGTTTCTGCCGCATCGAACGCCATCTGTCTTCCTCCGTCGGGTCGGTCGGACGCGCGGGATAGAGCGCGCGCCCGCGCCGGTCAATGGTCCTGCCGGCTCGAAGCGGCGAAGGCCGCCTTCTGCGCGTCGCTGGCCGGGGTCTGGTGGCGCGCCTGCCACTCCTTGTAAGGCATGCCGTACACGATTTCGCGCGCATCCGGATCGCTCAGCTCCAGCCCGCGCGCCTCCGCCGCCTCGCGATACCAGCGCGAGAGACAGTTCCGGCAGAAGCCGGCGAGGTTCATCATGTCGATATTCTGCACATCCGTCCGCTCGCGCAGATGCGCGACCAGCCGGCGGAAGGCCGCGGCTTCCAGCTCGGTGCGGGTGGCGTCGTCGAATCGGTCGTCGTTCATGGAAAAGATCTCCTTCCGCGCGCGGCAGGTGGTCATCGCCGCGCTTGTTTGCCATAGAGACGTGTAACACGACGCCGGAGACGGCGCGACACGACAACCCGGACACCGGGGACTTGGCAGGAAGACAGATCAAAAAGGGGGTCATCATGGCATCCAGGCTGCGGCGCCATCGGCGCACGAAGATCGTTGCGACCATCGGACCGGCGAGTTCGACGCCGGAAATGCTCGCCCAGCTCTTCGAGACCGGTGCGGACGTGTTCCGGCTCAATTTCAGCCACGGCACGCATGAGGACCACCTGGCGCGGCTGCAGCTGATCCGCGCGCTGGAGCGGAAGTTCGACCGCCCGATCGGCATCCTCGCCGACGTGCAGGGGCCGAAGCTGCGGGTCGGCCAGTTCCGCGGCGGGCGCGTGCAGCTGCAGGCCGGTGCCGAATTCCAGCTCGACCTCAACCCCGCCCCCGGCGATACCCGCCGCGTCAACCTGCCGCATCCCGAGATCATCGCGGCCGCCAGCATCGGCGCCACCTTGCTGCTCGATGACGGCAAGCTCCGCCTGCGGGTGCTGCGCAAGCGCGAGGACCAGCTGCTCACCGAGGTCGTCACCGGCGGCCCGCTCTCCGACCGCAAGGGCGTCAACGTGCCCGACGTGGTGCTGCCGATCCCGGCGCTGACGAAGAAGGACCGCGCCGACCTCGCTTTCGCGCTCGAACACGGCATCGACTATATCGGCCTGTCCTTCGTCCAGCGCGCCGCCGACGTGCTGGAGGCGAAGGAGATCGCCGCCGGCCGCGCCCTGGTGATGACCAAGATGGAAAAGCCCCAGGCGCTCGACAATCTCGACGAGATCATGGACGCGACCGATGCCGTCATGGTCGCGCGCGGCGATCTCGGCGTCGAACTGCCGCCCGAGGAAGTGCCGATCGTGCAGAAGCGCATCATCCGCGCCGCCCAGCAGCGCGGCCTGCCGGTGGTGGTCGCGACCCAGATGCTGGAGAGCATGATCTCCGCCCCCGCCCCCACCCGCGCCGAGGCGTCGGACGTCGCGACGGCGGTGTTCGACGGCGCCGATGCGGTGATGCTCTCGGCCGAGAGCGCCGCCGGCCAGTATCCGCGCGAGGCGGTCAACATGATGGACCGCATCGTCGCCCGGGTGGAGCGCGACGATGACTGGCGGCGGACGATCGACGCCAAGCGGCCGGACCCCGAACCCCATTCGGCCGACGCCATCGCCCGCGCCGCCGAGCAGGTCGCGCACACGATCGGCGCGCGCGCCATCGTCGCCTTCACCAGTTCCGGCGCCAGCGCGCTGCGGGTGGCTCGCGAGCGGCCGGACTGCCCGGTGATCGGGCTTACGCCCAGCACCATCACCGCCCGTCGCCTCGCCGCGGTCTGGGGCGTGCATGCGGTGGTCGCGCAGGATGTCGGCTCGATGACCGAGGCGGTCGCACTCTCGGCCAAGGTCGCGCGGCAGGAGGGTTTCGCCCAGCCGGGCGAGGAGATCGTCGTCGTCGCCGGCGTGCCCTTCGGCCAGAGCGGGACGACCAACGCGCTGCGCGTCGCCAGAGTGTAACGCGCGCCCCCTTGCATCACGCCTTCACCCGGGCAAGACTGTTCCTCAGGGAGGATATTCCATGATCGCAATCACCGTTCTCTATCCGAAGACCGAAACCTCGACCTTCGACACCGCCTATTACCACGACAAGCACATGAAGCTGGTCGGCGAGCGCTGGAACACGATGGGCCTCAAGGGCGCCACCGTGCTGCACGGCACGAACGGGCCGGACGGCTCGGCCCCGCCCTATGCCGTCATCACCACCCTGCATTTCGAGAGCCTCGCCGCATTCGGCAAGGCGGTCGAGACCCATGGCGCCGAGGTGATGGGCGATATCGGCAATTTCACCAACGTGCATCCGGTGCTGCAGTTCAGCGAAATCGCCGCCTGACATCAAATTTTACCTGACATTTCTTTACTTCCCGGCGCTTCCGGGCGTAATTTGAGGCGGTCGCCGGTTCCGGCGGCCGCCTTTTCCGTTGCCGATCGGAGTACGCATGCGCCGGATTGCCCTGTTCCTGTCCGCTGCCCTGGCCTATGCCGGCCCGGCCTCTGCCTGTCTCACGCCGACCAACCAGGAGGCGCTGGAGGTCATCGGCCTGAAGAGCACGCTGATGGTCTCGGCCCTCACCTGCGGCCAGCGCGACGAATACGATCGCTTCATGACCCGCTTCCAGCCCTACATCCTGCGCGAGCAGCATGTGATGGACGCCTATTTCCGCGCCCGGCATGGCCGCGCCTTCCACCACTACGAAGACAACTACGTGACCAACCTCGCCAATGTGCAGTCCACCGCCGGAATCCACCAGGGTTCGGCGTTCTGCGCCTCCAGCGCGCAGCTCTTCGGCAAGGTTCTGGCAACGCCCGACCAGACATCCCTCACCATGTTCGCCCGGCAGCACCCGGCGACCCAGCCGGGCGTGGTGCTGGCCTGCGGCATCGAGGAAAGCAGCAGCTTCCGCCGCATCGAGCGCTTCGCGCCAGCGCCCTGACCGCCGCATGACCAGGCTGGCGAACGCGCCCAATTTCCGCGATGTCGGCGCCCTGCCGCTCGCCGGCGGCGGAACGCTGCGCGCGGGCACGATCTACCGTTCCGGCCAGCTCTCCAGCCTCGATGCGGCGGATCTGCGGCAGGTGGAAACCCTCGGCATCCGCCTTGTCTGCGACCTGCGCAGCAGCGGCGAGCGGCAGCGCTTCGCCTCGCGCTGGCCCGCCCTCGCCCCGGCACGGACGATCGAGATGCCCGCCAGCACCGACCACGGCGCCGGGATGCAGAACCTGATCGACCGGCTCGCCGGCGAGCCCGGTGCCGCCGGCGCGCGGCGGGCGATGCTCGATCTCTATGCCAGCCTTCCCGGCCTGCTTTCGCCGACCCTCGCCACCGCCAGCGAGGCGATGGCCAGCGGCTGGGGCGTGCCGGTGCTGCTGCACTGCCATGTTGGCAAGGACCGCACCGGGGTTGCCACCGCGCTGCTGCTCAAGGCGCTCGATGTCAGCCACGACGCGATCCTCGCCGATTACGAGGAAACCGGCCGGCGCATCGATATCGCCGAGGAAACCCGATACATCGCCCGCGGCCTCAACAAGCGGCTGGGCACCACGGTCGATCCCGGTGCGCTGGATGCGCTCGGCCGCACCGATCCGGCCTATCTCGACTGCGCCTTCGCCGCGATCGATCGCGAATGGGGCGGGGTGGATGCCTATCTGACCGCCGTCGGCATCACCGCGAGTCGCCGGGCGCGCCTCGCGGCGCTGTTCCACGCCTGAACCTTACCGCCTGAACCTCACCGCCTGATCATCTCTCCGCCGACCACGCGCTCCGCTTGTGCGGGGGGCGTCGTCGTTGCATGGGCGGCCTTCAGCCTGCCGGTCGTCACGCCGGACATTGGTGCTAGAGCACTTACCGATCCTTCCGGATCGGATGTAGTGCTCTATCTTGTTGATAAATAGAGCATCTTTATCCGATCAGATGATTCCATCTGATCGGATGATGCTCTAACGAAAACACCCCGGCATTGCTGCCGGGGTGTTCCGAACTTTTATGCAGATTTCGCTTAGTGGAGGATGATTTCCACGCGGCGGTTCTGCGGCTCGCGAACGTTCGGGCCGGTCGGCACCAGCAGGTGCGTCTCGCCAAAGCCCTTGATCACGATGTCGTTCTTCGACACGCCGTCGGCCACCAGCTGGGCGGCGACGTTGTTCGCGCGACGGAGCGACAGCTTCATGTTGTAGCCCGCGGCGCCCGAGGTGTCGGTGTAGCCGTTGACGTTCAGGCGGGTGACCTTGGTGGTCTGCGACGCCTTCGCGGCCTCGGAGACGATCTGCTGCGCGCGCGGCGTCAGGTTCGCCTTGTCCCAGTCAAAGAAGACGAGGTAGGTGCGAGCCGGAGCCGGAGCCGGAGCGGCGACCGGGGTCGGCGCGGGAGCCGCGGCCGGAGCCGGCGGTGCCGGCGGGAACAGCTCGTAGCGGAGCCCGACCATCACCATGTTGTTGCCTTCGTCGCCAACCTTCACGCTGCCGGCAGTGCTGCGATAGCTCACGCTGCTGGTGGTGCCGAGATAGCGGTATTCGACGGTCGCGGACAGGCCGGGGGCCGCCGGGATCGGGAAGGACAGGCCGGCGATCGCCTGATAGGCGAAGGTGCCGGGCGTGCCGTTGATCCGCAGGGCGGAGGTGCCGGCATTGTTCCACTCGAGGAACTGGTAGCCGACGCCGGCGCCGACATACGGATAGACGTAGGGCATGCCGATGTCGAAATCATACAGCGCGTTCGCCATCACGCCGTATTTCTGCTCCTTGCCGGAGGCAGTGTACTGCGCAGTGCCGACATGCAGCTTGGCGACCTGGTTGCTGAAATAGTCGCCCTCGAGCTCGACGCGGAAACCGTTGCCGAAGCCGTAGCCAACGGAAGCCTGACCGGTGAAGCCGTTATGGAACAGCGCCTTGGTCTTGCCTGCACCCGTCAGGGCCGCCGGGCCGCTCTTCACGGTGCGGCTGCTCATGATGTTGTAGCCGAGGCCAAGGCTGACATAGGGGCCGGTCACCGGCTGGGCCATCGCCGCGGCGGGAAGCAGGGCGGGGGCCGCGATGAAGGTGGCCGCCATAAGTGTGGTGCGCAATTTCATTATCTTCTCTCCTCGAGCGCCGGAGCGTGTTTGAAACATCGACGGATAACCGTTCGTCGCCCGTTATGTAGCACCGGTGCGGCCGGTTCAGGAGGGTATCCTTTCGTTAACGCCGCCATTTCCCATCGGTGTTGCGATAAAACCACAGACTTGATGACAGCGTGACAATCCGGTGTCAGGCCGGGATCGCAGGGCGACACGGAAACGATTGCAGGAAAACAGTTTTTCGCGCCGGCGCACCGGGAATGCCAATCGCAAAGCGGCAGCCGCACCGCGGGGCCTGCGTCCGCAATCTGCCGCGCATCAATCGGCATCAGCCGCTTTTGTTAACGATTCTTCATCCGTACTTGAGCAACGATGATGGTCCGGCGGACGGTCGGCGGGATCAGGAACAGCCGACCAGCCGGAACGTCACCGCCGCATCGCCCACCACCGCGGCGCCCGGTTCGGAGCGGATCAGCCAGCCGCGGAACAGCATGTGGCCGGAGGCGTTATGCCGGACGCTGAGATAGACGGCGGCATCGGGCGGCATGTCCGGCGGGCGGACGACGCAGGCGCCGACCCTGATCCGTAGCGTTCCCTCGGTCAGCCGGTCGCCGACCGCGGCGGTCACCCGGCTGACCGCGCCATCCGCCTTGAACAGCACATCGAGCGTCGCCGATTGCTTCGGCATCCAGTCCGGCTTGACCTGTTCCGGCACGGCGGGCGGTGTAGCGGCTTGCGGCGAGGCGGATGACGGCGGCGCGATGACCGGGCCGCTGGTCAGGCCGGGGAGATCCGGCGCATTCGGCAGGTTCGGCGCGGGCAACGCGCCCTCAGGCATGGCAGATCCGGGCGGTGGGAGCGGCGCGCCCGAGACCGGCGGGCCAGAGCGCGCGAGGACCGACCCAGGCAGCAGGGCCAGAGACGCGGCGGCGAAGGCCCCGACGGCCTCGGCGCGCAGCCGCCTCATTTCCCGCCCGCCGCGTCGGCCGCGCCGCCCTGCGCCTTGCTGGCGGAGCTGGCGAAATTGGCGGCGCTGAAAACGAACTTGCCGAGCAGCGACTCGATATTGATGGCCGACTGGGTGGCGGTGATCGCCTGTCCCGACGCCAGCATCGTCTCCGATCCGCCGGGCGAGATCGAGAGATAGTCGCCGCCGAGCAGCGAGGCGCTCTCGATCGCCGCACTGCTGTCCTTCGGAATTTTGATGTCCGGCTGGATGCGGAAGCGCACGATCGCGGCATAGGTCTGCGGGTCGAGCGCGGTGCGCGTCACCTCGCCGATCGTCACCCCGGCGATCTTCACCGGCGCGCCGACCGCGAGCGGGCCAATGCTGCCGAACCGGGCGGTCAGGTCATAGCCGCCGCCGCCGACGCTGCGGGTGCGCGACGCGGCATAGGCCAGGAAGACGCAGGCCGCGAGGATCACGACCAGTCCGGCAAGGATTTCGGAAATCCGCTTGTTCATCACGCCTTTTCCGCCTTGAGCAGGAACATGGGATCGCCGCCGCGGCGGCTCAGCCTTCCGGCGTCCAGGATTCGTAATCGCCCGTGGTCACGCGCCGCTCGCCGCCGCGATACTCGTGCCCGCGCGGGCGATAGGCGCCGGCGGAGCCCGTCTGGTTGGGCTGGTGCGGCTTCTGCCAGGGGCGGCGGGCGGTTTCGGAGAGCGGCTCGTCGGTCAGGAAATGCAGCCAGGCGTGCCATTCCGCCGGCACCATCGAGGCCTCGCGCGCGCCGCCGGCATAGATCACCCAGCGGCGCTTGCGGCCGTCGGGGCGGGTCGGCGTGCGTTCCTCGAAATACCGGTTGCCGAAACTGTCCTGCCCGACCGCTGCGCCATGGCGCAGCGTGTGCAGTGTCAGGCCGGGATTGGCCAGCAGGCGCCGCAGCCCTCCGAGGGAGGCCAGCGTCGGGGCCGCCGCGGCACCCGCCATATCGCGGTTTTCCTTCATGTCCTGCGCTATACAACAGTCGGGAGATGCGGTCCATCCGCCGGGGCCGTCGGATGGCACGGCCGTTATCCACAAGATTTTGTGCAACCGCCCGGCGATATCCACAATATAAGCAAAAGCCGCGCTGGAAACCGGCGCTGGAACGGGATAGGCTCGACCCATGATCAAGGATCGCCCCGGCAAGCGCCGCCCTCCGCAGCACAGCATCTGGCGCGGCATCCGGCTGCAGCGGCTCATGGCCGGCGCCGATCCGGACGCCTCGCCCGAGCCCGCGATCGTCCCCGCGAGCTGGCCGGTGCAGGCGGCGGCGGGGCTGGTCGCGCTGCGGGCGGAACCGGGGCTGATCGGCGCCGACGAGGCGGCAGCGGCGTGGATCGCGCCGATCGAGGCGGCGGCGGTGGAGCTGGGCCGCGGGGCGGAGCTTGGCCGCGGCGCGGAGCTGGGCGGGATGCTGCACGGGCTGGTTGCCTCCGGCCGCGCGGCGCCGAGCCCCGGCATCTGGCGCGGACAGGCCGAGCCGGTGCCCGGTTTCGTGTTCAACCTGCCGGGCTTTCTCGACGAGGATGACAGGTTCGATGCCGCCGGGTTCGGCGCCGCGGTCGAAGCCGCGGTGACGGCGCTGGCGCTGGCGCGTCCGGCGGCGCAGCGGCTCGCACTCGGCATGGCCGATCTCGCGCTGCTGCTGGCCCGGCTCGATATCGACTATGCGAGCGCCGCGGCGCGGGACGTCGCGGTGACGATCGGCGCGCTGCTGGCCGCCCATGCGGATATCGCCTCCGCCGGCTTGCTGGCGCGCGGGATCGCGCCGGGGGTTCCGGTCACGGCGGTGCCGGTGCCGTCGCGCTGCGCCCTGCCCGTTCTGCGCGAGGCGCTGCTCGCGGCGCGCGAGCGCGCGCTGGCCTGCGGGGTGCGGCAGCATCGGAGCCTGACCGGGCTGCTGCCGCCGGGGCCGGTGGAAATGCTGCTGGGCGTCGAGACGGTGGGGATCGCCGCCCCGCTCTCGGCCCTCGATTCCGAGGGCGGGCTCGCCCGCTGGGCGCGGGCGCGGCTGGCCGCCTCCGGCCGGAGTGCCGAGTCGGCGCTGGCCGCGACGCTCGCGGGTGCCGATCCGTTCGGGGTGACCGATGCCGCCGGGATCGCGGCGATGCGCGAGGCGATCGCGCCGGTCTGCGCCATCCTGCCCGAGGCGCCGTCCCTCCCCGCGCCGCGCGGGACGGCCGGGCGCGGCAAGCTGCCGGCGCGGCATGGCGGCTACACCCAGAAAGTCTCGGTGGGCGGGCACCGGCTGTTCCTGCGCACCGGCGAATATCCCGACGGCCGGCTGGGCGAGATCATGATTTCGCTGCCCAAGGATTCCGCGACGCTGCGCGGCATGGCCGAGGCCTTCGCCGGCGCGGTCAGCATCGGGTTGCAGCATGGCGTGCCGCTCGACGAGTTCGTCGACGAGTTCGCCTTCACCCGCTTCGCCCCGTCCGGCGCGGTGGAGGGGGATGCGGCGATCAGCCAGGCGACCTCGCTGCTCGACTACGTGTTCCGCCACCTCGCCGCGACCTATTCGCAGCGCCCCGACCTCGTGGAACTCGACCTCGCCGACGAGGCCGCCGGGGCCGACGCCGCCGCCCCGCTGCTGCCGCTCGACCTGCCGGAGACCGGCAGCGCACGGCCGAAGCGCCAGCGCCCCATCCTGAAACTCGTGAGCTGATCCATGGACATTCGCGCCCGCCTCGCCGCGACCGGCATCACCCTTCCGCCAGCGGCGAAGGCTGTGGCCAATTACGTGCCGGTGGTGGTGGCCGGCGGGATGGCGATCGTCAGCGGGCAATTGCCGCTCGTGGGCGGGACGCTCGCGGCGAGCGGCAAGCTCGGCGACCAGGTTTCGATCGAGGATGGCACCGCGGCGGCGCGGGCCTGTTTCATCAACCTGCTCGCGCAGCTCGACGCGCATGTCGAGGGTGGGCTCGATGCCGTTGCCCGGGTGGTGCGGCTCGGCGGGTTCATCGCGGCGACGGCGTCGTTCACCGAGCACGCGAAGGTGATGAACGGGGCGTCCGACCTCGCGGTCGAGATTTTCGGCGAGGCCGGGCGGCATGCGCGCTCGACCATCGGCGTCGCCTCGCTGCCGCTGGATGCGGCGGTCGAGGTCGAGGGGATGTTTTTGCTGCGCTGATTGCGCCTCGCTGCCCATGCGCGTATTTCCCTTTTGCACTGCAAAAGGGGAGATCAGATGAGCGCCATCGCCGATATCACCGCACGGGAAATTCTCGACAGCCGCGGGAACCCGACCGTAGAGGTCGATGTGATCCTGGATTCGGGCGCGATGGGACGCGCCGCCGTTCCCTCCGGCGCCTCGACCGGGGCGCATGAAGCCGTCGAGCTGCGCGATGGCGACAAGGCGCGCTTCGGCGGCAAGGGCGTGCAGCGCGCGGTCGCGGCGGTCGAGCGCGAGATTTTCGACGCGATCGGCGGGATGGATGCGAGCGAGCAGGTCGTCATCGACGAGATCATGATCGATCTCGACGGCACGCCCAACAAGTCCCGCCTCGGTGCGAACGCCATTCTCGGCGTCTCGCTCGCGGTGGCCAAGGCGGCGGCGGACGAGATCGGGCTGCCGCTCTACCGCTATCTCGGCGGTGTCTATGCCCGCACCCTGCCGGTGCCGATGATGAACATCATCAATGGCGGCAAGCATGCGGACAATCCGATCGACATCCAGGAATTCATGATCCAGCCGGTGGGGGCCGCGAGCCTCGCCGATGCGGTGCGGATGGGCGCGGAAGTGTTCCAGGCGCTGAAGAAGATTCTTCACGATGCCGGGCACAACACCAATGTCGGTGACGAGGGCGGGTTCGCGCCGGGGCTGAAATCGGCCGAGGAGGCGCTCGGCTTCATGACGCGCGCGGTCGAGGCGGCCGGGTATCGCGCCGGCGAGGACATCGCCTTCGCGCTCGATTGCGCGGCGACCGAATTCTACAAGGACGGCAAGTATCATCTCGAAGGCGAGGGCAAGGTGCTCGATGCCGGCGGGATGACCGACTATATAGCCGCCCTGGCGAAGCGCTTTCCGATCATCTCGGTCGAGGACCCGCTGGCCGAGGATGACTGGGAGGGCTGGGCGCACTACACAAGCACGCTCGGCGGCACGATGCAGGTGGTGGGCGATGACCTGTTCGTCACCAACCCGACGCGGCTGCGGCGCGGGATCGAGGCGAAATCGGCCAATTCGATCCTGATCAAGGTGAACCAGATCGGCACGCTGAGCGAGACGCTGGAAGCGGTGGAGCTGGCGCAGCGGGCGGGGATGACGGCGGTGATCAGCCATCGTTCGGGCGAGACCGAGGATTCCACCATCGCCGATATCGCGGTGGCGACCAATGCCGGGCAGATCAAGACCGGGTCGCTCGCGCGGTCGGACCGGGTGGCGAAATACAACCAGCTGATCCGCATCGAGGCGGAACTCGGGGCGGCGGCGCGCTTCGCCGGGCGCACCATCCTGCGCGGCTGACGCACGCATCCGCCGCAGGAGCCAAGCTGGCGGCGGTGGGGTGCGGGCTTGATCGTGATTGCGATTTCGGGAGGGCGGTGACGCGACGCGTTGCCGCCCTTTTCGTATCCGGCGCGGGGGTCAGCCGGTGTCGAGCAGGAGGTCGGGGCTGATCGGGCAGGTGCGGTTGCCTGGCGGCAGGATGAAGGGCGAGTCTGGCAAGGGGGGCAAGGGCGGCAAGGGCGGCGCGTCTGGGGAGACCGGCGCTTGTGTGCGGGCGCGGCTTCGCGCGGCGGGAGGATGCGGGAGTCTCGCGGCGTTTTTCCGTGGGGCGCGGGCACGGGCATGGCCCGGACGCGCGGGGCGGCGCAGATGCGGCGGTGGCCGGAGGCCGAGCAGGTGGCAGAGCGGGCGCAGGGCGCGGCCGGTGGCGGGGCGCGCTTCAATCAGCGCGACCATCGCCGGATCGTCGAGCAAATGGCGGATCTGCGCGCCGATCGCGGCGGTGGGCGGCAGGACGCGGATGAGCCAGGCGAAGCGGCGCGGCGGCATGCAGTGCCAGAAAGGCGCGAGAGCGGTGGAACTGTCAGGCGCATCCGCGCGGGAGACGAATTGCGCATCCGCTGGACTGTCAGGCGCGTCCGCGCGGGAGACGAATTGCGCGTCCGCGCGCGGGCCGGTTGCCGGCGGGCGCGGGGCTTTGGCGCGGCGCGAAACCGGCCTGCTGGCGGCGGCGGCGAAGCTGGCGCCGAGACGGGACAGGCGGCGGGCGATGCCGACAATGACCGGGCCGGCGAGGCCGGCGGCGAGGCCGCGCGCGGCGACCAGCGCCGTCAGCCCGGCGAGGATGCGGGCCAGACGGTCGGCGAGGCTGGCGGCGAGGCTGGCGGCAAGGCTGGCGGCGAGATCGGCGCCGAGGTCAGCGCCGAGGTCGGCGCCAAGGCCTGCGCCGAGGCCTGCGCCAAGGCCAGCAATGTCGTCAGTACCGCTCATGTCGATGTTTGAACCACAAACGGGCCGGGGTGGGCAAGGCGCGAGTGGCAGGGCGCGGATGGGTCCGGCGGGCTTTTCGGATGACTGGAAATTTCTCACCGGATTGATGATGCTCCGGTTATCATCAGGACAAGGCGGCATCCGATCGAGCGGGATCGGAAAGTGCTCTAGGCGCGGGAGGGCGGCGGATGGGCGGGACGACGGACATGGGCATGGACGCGACGATGGATGCGACCATGGGCGCGGCGATGACCACGGCGGCGGCGGTGGCGCTGTTCGACCGGCTGGAGCCGGCGCCGGCGGAGATGATGACCGGGCGCTGGCGGGGCGAGGGCATTCGCACCGGGCACGCGATGGACGGGATGCTGGAGGCGACGCGCTGGCACGGCAAGATATTCGACGGGCCGGATGCGGTGCATCCGCTGGTGCATCGCGGCCTCGGCGGCGGACTCTATTGCGTCAACCCGGCGCTGCTGGCGATCAGGGCGACGACGGCGATGCCGTTCCGCGACGCGATCCTGCGGGCGGTGTTTCCGCTGGCCGGGCCGTTGCTCGCGACACGGCGGCACCGGGCGCGGCTGCGCACCATCCGGTTCCGCGGCCGGCTTCACGCGGCGATGCTCTACGACGCGAAACCAATCAACGACGTGTTCGCCCGGATCGACGACGACCGGGTGATGGGCTGGATGGACTTCAAGGGCATGGAACAGCCCTATTTCTTCAGGCTGGTCCGGGAGTGACCGGCAGGATCTGGAGCATTATCCGATCAGATGAGTCCATCTGATCGGATGATGCTCCATCGTATAGATCAACAGAGCATCTTTATCCGATCAGATGAGTCCATCTGATCGGATGATGCTCTGGCGCGGCTTGTCGCGGAAGCTTCTGGCGGTGACGAAGGCGAGGAGCACGGCGACGAGGGCCGGGATGGCGATGAGGGAGGGCAGGGTCTCGGCGAGCAGGCCGGACAGGGCGGCGCCGCCGAGATAGATGCCGAGCATGCCGGACTGGCGCAGCACGACCGGGGTGAAGGGCGAGACATCCGCCCTGCCCTGCCGCAGCGAGCGGCGCAGCGCGGCGCCGACCGCGCTCATCACCAGGGTCAGCGTGTTGGTGACGACGACGGTGTTGATGCCGGGGATGTTGATTTCCCGCGCGGCGATGCTTTGCAGCCCCATGGCGAAGGCGCCGGTGAGGATGAGCACATAGAGCAGCGGGCCGTAGACCGGGTGGCGGGTGATGGCCCAGAGGACCAGCACCGCGGTGAGGCAGACGGCCTCGGCGCCGATCAGCAGGCAGAGGCGCCCGGCACGGCTGCGGTTGGCGGCGGCCTCGTTGGCGATGGTGCCGGCGATGCTGCCGCAGCAGAAGCCGAACAAGGCGGCGAGCGAGCGCTGGGCGGCGAGGATATGGCCCTGGCCGAGGGCGAGACCGAGCAGGGCGGTGTTGCCGGTCATCGCCGAGGTGAAGACGTCGTGGAATTTCAGGAAGGCGAAGATGTCGGCGCTGCCGGAGACGAAGGCGAGGGCGGCGAGGGTGAGATCGGCCGCGGTGAGGAAGGTGGCGTTGGCGTGGTCCATCGGGGCGTCCTGTCGGGGTGGGGCCGGGCATCGAAAAGCCGCGCACCATATCCGATCCGGCGGGATCGGGAAGGGCGCCGGGCCGGGCTCAGGGTGGACGCGGGCGATGGGGTGGCCGGTCAGGCCCAAGGAGAAAAGAGCGAGGCCCTCAGGCCCAGGTAAAAAGGGGCGAGGCCCTCAGGCCCAGGTAAAAAGGGGCGAGGCCCTCAGGCCTCGACGGGGTCGAGATCCAGCGCGTAGCCGGCGGCGCGGACGGTGCGGACGAGGTCGATATCGGTCTCGTTGTTGATGGATTTGCGCAGGCGGCGGATATGCACATCGACCGTGCGGGGTTCGACATGGATATCCCGCCCCCAGACGGCGTTCAGCACGTCCTCGCGCGAGAAGACGCGGCGGGGGTGGCGCATGAAGAATTCGAGCAGGCGGAACTCGGTGGGGCCGAGATGCAGCAGGCGGCCGCCACGGGTGACGCGATGGGTCGCGGGGTCCAGCTCCAGATCGTGGAAGACCAGCGGCGACTTGGTCGGGACGGTGCCGGTGCGGCGCAGCAGGGCGCGGATGCGGGCGATCAGCGCCTCGGGCGAGAAGGGCTTGGTGATGTAGTCATCGGCACCGGTTTCGAGGCCGCGGACGGTGTCCTGGTCCTCGGCGCGGGCGGTGATCATGATCACCGGCAGATCGCGGGTGGAGGGCTTGCGGCGGAGCTGACGGCAGACCTCGATGCCGGACATGGTGGGCAGCATCCAGTCGAGCAGGACGAGGTCGGGTGTCGATTCGCCGATGCGGGCGAGCGCCTCGCCGCCGTCATTGGCCTCATCGACGCGGAAGCCGGCTTTTTCGAGATTGTAGCGCAGCAGGGTAACCAGCGGGGCCTCGTCCTCGACCACCAGCACATACGGCTTCGCCGTCTCGTTCATCGGATTGTCTCTCCTCAGGTGGCCGGGCCCGACGCGGGGCTGGCCGAAAGATCGCCCTTGGGCCGGGCCTCGGGCAGGGTCTGGCCGGTGGCGGCGTAATAGGTCAGCTCGGCGATGTTGGTCGCGTGGTCGCCGATGCGCTCAAGGTTCTTGGCGATGAAGAGAAGATGCGTGCAGGCGGTGATGTTGCGCGGATCTTCCATCATGTAGGTGATCAGCTCGCGGAAGATGGTGGTGTAGAGATCGTCGATCATCTGGTCGGCGCGCCAGACCGAGATCGCCTTCACCGGATCGGCCTCGCCGATCGCATCGATCGTGGATTTGAGGCTTTCCTGCACGAGGCGGGCCATCTGCGAGAGGCTGGCGAGCGGCCAGGTGGTGCCGGACTGGTTGAGCACGAGGGTGCGCTTGGCGACGTTCGCCGCATAGTCGCCGATGCGCTCGATGTCGGTCGTGACCTTCAGCGCGGCGACGACCTGGCGGAGATCGTCGGCGACGGGCTGGCGGAGGGCGAGGACGCGGACGGCGAATTGCTCGATCGCGCGTTCGTCGGCATCGACCTTCGCATCCATCTCGACGACGCTTGCGGCGAGCGCGCTGTCATGGGTCAGGAGGGCGGTGATGGCGTCGTCCAGCTCGGTCTCGACCAGGCCGCCCATCGCCGCGATCATGTCGCGCAGACGGGCGAGATCGGCCTCGAAGCTGCTCAGGATGTGCTTGCTGTCTTCGGGCATGGCGTTGCTCCTCAGCCGAACCGGCCGGTGATGTATTCCTGCGTGCGCTTCTCGCGCGGGGCGGTGAACATCTGTGTGGCGTCAGCGACCTCGACGAGTTCGCCGAGATAGAAGAAGGCGACGCGATCCGCACAGCGGCCGGCCTGCTGCATGTTGTGGGTGACGATGACGATGGTGAAATCCTGCTTCAGCTCGGCGATCAGCTCCTCGATCCGCAGCGTCGAGATCGGGTCGAGCGCGGAGGTCGGCTCGTCGAGCAGGAGAACCTGCGGGCGGACGGCGATGCTGCGGGCGATGCACAGGCGCTGCTGCTGGCCGCCGGAGAGCGCGCTGGCGGAGGCGTGCAGCTTGTCCTTCACCTCGTTCCAGAGCGCGGCCTTGTGCAGGGCGGATTCGACCCGCTCGTCCATCGCGCCGCGGGAGAGGCGCTCGTGCAGGCGGACGCCGAAGGCGATGTTCTCGTAGATGGATTTCGGGAAGGGGGTGGGTTTCTGGAACACCATGCCGACGCGGCGGCGCAGGCGGTTGATGTCGGTGTTGGGGGCGAGGATGTTCTCGCCATCGAGGATCACCTCGCCCTCGGCGCGCTGGCCGGGATAAAGGTCGTACATCCGGTTGACCACGCGCAGCAGGGTGGATTTGCCGCAGCCGGAGGGGCCGATCATCGCCGTGGTCTGACGGTCGGGGAAGTCGATCGAGACGGATTTCAGGGCCTGGGCCGCGCCGTAGAAGAAACTGAGGTTGCGGATGGAGACGCGCGGCTCGGCCAGCGCCTCCGCCGGCTCGGATTTCACTTTTGCGGTAGCATCGGGCATCTCGAGAGAACCTGTTCCTGAAAACGGCGCCCGCGGCCCTTGCAGGCCGCGGGACGTTCCGGCGAAATCACTGTTTCGCGATAGCGGACTATCATGCAACCATTGTGACAGTGGCATGAAGCTTTCATGACAGCGAGGGACTCAGCTCGCCGAGGGGAGTTTCGGCTGCTTCACCATCCGCAGATAGGGCTTGAGCGTGCGGAAGCCCTCGGGGAAGCGCTGCTTCGCCTCGTCGTCGGAGAGGGAGGGGACGATGATGACGTCCTGACCGTCGGTCCAGTTGACCGGGGTGGCGACCTTGTAGCCGTCGGTGAGCTGGAGGGCGTCGATCACGCGGAGGATTTCCGCGAAATTGCGGCCCGTCGCCGGCGGGTAGGTCATGATCAGGCGGATCTTCTTCTGCGGGTCGATGATGAAGACCGAGCGGACCGTCACGGTGGGGTCGGCCGCGGGGTGGATCATGTCGTAGAGGGTGGAGACCTTGCGGTCATGGTCGGCGATGACCGGGAAGTTGAGCTTCTGGCCCTGGGTTTCCTCGATATCGGCGGCCCAGCCCTTGTGGTTCTCGCCAGTGTCGACCGAGAGGCCGACGGGCTTGACGTTGCGCTTGCGCCACTCCGGCATCAGGCGCGCGGCCTCGGCCAGCTCGGTGGTGCAGACCGGGGTGAAATCCTTCGGGTGGCTGAACAGGATGCCCCAGGACGAGCCGAGATAGTCGTGGAAGTTCAGGCGCCCCTCGGAGCTGTCCTGTTCGAAATCCGGCGCGATCTGGCCGAGTTGCAGAGCCATGATGGTGTTCCTTCATCGCTGGTGGCGTGGGACGTGGCCGCGCGGCGGGCCGGCGGCGCTGGCCGACACATAGGTCGGGATGCGGTGCTGCGCAAAGGCCGCGCCGCGCGGGGGGTGTTTCCGCGCGGGTTACCCCCGCGCGGGGCGGGTCACCCGAGGACGCGGCCGGCGACGGCGTCGAGCCTGGCGACGAGGTCGGGGTCGCGCGCGGCGGGGGCGGTGATGATCGCGTGGTCGAGCGCGTGATCGCAGCCGGCGGTGCAGGCGGGGCGGGCGGCGCCGAGGCCGGGGACGACGGCGCGGACCAGGGCGCGGGCGCGGTCGGCATTGCCGAGCAGCACCTTGACCACCTGCTCGACCGTAACCGCCTCGTGATCCTCGTGCCAGCAATCATAGTCGGTGACCATCGCCACGGTCGCGTAGCAAAGCTCGGCCTCGCGGGCGAGCTTGGCCTCGGGCATGTTGGTCATGCCGATCACCGAGCAGCCCCAGGAGCGGTAGAGATGGCTTTCCGCCTTCGTCGAGAATTGCGGGCCTTCCATCGCGAGATAGGTGCCGCCGCGGGTCACCGGCAGGTCGAGCGCGCGGGCGGAGCGTTCCAGCGCGTCGCCCAGCCGGGCGCAGACCGGTTCGGCCACCGAGACATGGGCGACGCAGCCGGCACCGAAGAAGCTTTTCGCGCGGGCGAAGGTGCGGTCGATGAACTGGTCGACGATGACGAAATGGCCGGGCGGCAGATCCTCGCGCAGGCTGCCGACGGCGGACATCGAGAGGATGTCGGTCACGCCGGCGCGTTTCAGCGCGTCGATATTCGCGCGGTAATTCAGGTCGGTCGGCGAGAGCTTGTGGCCGCGGCCGTGGCGCGGCAGGAACACCACCGACACGCCTTCGAGCGTGCCGAACATCAGCTCGTCCGACGCCTCGCCCCAGGGCGTGGCGACACGCTCCCAGCGCTTGTCCTCGATCCCCTCGATGTCATAGAGGCCGGAGCCGCCGATGACGCCGATGACCGGGCGGCGGGGTTCGGCCGGGCTCATGCGCGCCTCCGGCCGAGGGCGACGGCGCCGACCAGGCCCAGCACCAGCAGGAACAGGATGGCGGCAATGCCGTCGATCCGGCGGTCGTCGCGATGGGGATCGGCGGTCCAGGCGAGGAAGGCGGCGACGTCGTGCGCCATCTGCGCCTCGTCCAGCTGCTTGCCGTCGGCCAGCGTCACCGAGCCGGGCTTCAGCGCCGGGGCCATCGCGATCTGCCCGCCGGGGAAGGCGATGTTGTAATGATGATCGGGCAGCAGCGTGAGGTTCGGCGGGGCGGCGCGGTAGCCGAGCAGCAGCGCCTGGACATAGGCCGCACCGTTGGGGCGGCCGGCCTCGAACAGCGAGAGATCGGGCGGCAGGGCGCCGTGATTGGCCGCTTTCGCGGCCGCAGCGTCGGCATAGGACCAGGTCATGGCGGCGGAGGGCGTCGCCTTGACCATGTGCGGCTTGCCGTCGGCGCCGGTGCCATCCGGCTGGCTGATCTGCGCGGTGATGGCGGCGATATCCTTTTCGGACAGGCCGATGCCGCCGAGATCGCGGTAATGCACGAGGCTGAGCCCGTGGCAGCTCGCGCAATCGGCGCGGTAGACCGCGAAGCCGGCTTGCAGCGTCGCGTTGTCATAGCTGCCGAGGGGCGACAGGAAGCCGAAGCCGGGCCCCTTGGCCAGTGCCGGGCCGGCGGCAAGCAGCGCGCCGGCGGTGAGACAGAGGGCGAGCAGGCGCCGCATCAGGCAGTCCTCCGCGAATGGGACGCCGCTGTGTCGCGCGGGGTTTCCAGCATGGTGACCAGCGGCGTGATGATGAGGAAATGGGCGAAGGCGTAGGTGGTCGCGAGTTCGGCGACGGTGGTCCAGAGCCCGCCGGTTGCGGCGGCGGCGATGCCGAGCAGCACGAGATCGACCGCGAGCAGGACCAGGAAGCCGGCATAGACCGGACGCTGGCGGCAGCTTCCCACCGCGCCGCGGTCGAGCCAGGGCAGCGCGCCGAGCAGCAGGAAGGCGGCCACGGTGAGCAGCGTGCCGCCGCCCGGCGAGCCGGCGACGCGGGCGAAGCCGTGGAAGACCAGCAGGTACCACGGCGGCGTCACCTGCACCGGGATCGCCAGCGCTGCCGGCAGAACCGGGGTGCGCGGCGTGCCGAGGCCGGGGTCGAGGACGAGGATCGCGGCGAAGAGCAGCGCGAAGACCAGGAAGGCGGTGAAGTAGCGCCTTGCCTGGGCGGCGCGGGGCGTCATCATCCGCGGATCGGGGCTGGCGATGCCATCCGGATGGGCGGGCGGGGCGGCGCGCGAGGCTATGACGGTCAGGGTGGCGATCAGCAGGACGAGAAAGCCGATCGCCTCATGCGCCATCGCGACTCGCGGCGCGGTGGCGGCATTGAGCACAGCGCCGCCGAGAAAGGCCGGGCCAACCAGGTGGCCGAACAGCGGGATGGCGGCGAGATGCGCGGCCATCGCCAGCAGCGCGCCATGGGCGGCGGGGCTGCCCGTCATCGCGAAGCCGAGAAAGCCGACCGCCATGCAGGCGAAGAGGCGGAGGATCTCGACGATCCAGGCGAATTCGCGGCCGTTGCGGTAGGTACCGTAGAAGGCGCCGCGGAACAGCTCGATGAAGAGCACGCCGAACAGCATGGTGGTGCCGACGCGGTGCAGGTCGCGGATCAGCCAGCCATAGGGGACGTTGCGGGTGTAGTCCGCGATCGAGATCGCGGCACCGGACAGGCTCGGCTGGTAGGCGAGGCCGAGCCAGATGCCGGAGAGCGTCAGCACCGCGAGGGCGACGCCGACCAGCGGGCCGACCGACCAGGACAGCGGCTGGCCAGTGGGGACCAGCGCCTCGCTCCAGTGGCGGCGATAGGCGGCGCAGAGCGGCAGGCGGGCTTCGAGCCAGCCTTGTGTCGGGTTCGTGCTCATCTCAGCGCAGCCGGTTCATCATGGCGTGGGGCACCGGGGCAGCACCCGACGCCTCGTGCGTGCGCGAGGGCGCGAGGGCCGAGGCGAAGCACCACAGCAGCACGGCGAGGCCCATCAGCGAAATGGTGGCAAACAGGATCCGGGCGAAATCCTGCCGACCGTCATTGTGTTCCCCGGCGCTGGACGCGCCGGATGCGGCAACCGCAGCCATGAGTTGTCTCCCTTCGAGCTGTCGCCTGTGGATGACGGCAAACCGTGGAAAATTCAATCCCGTAACGGCGCGCGGACACGCTGGAAGGGCCGCGGCGATGATGTAATATGACGGGTATGACAGATATGCATGCGCCATCCGCACCGCCCCCCCCTGCCCCGCCGCCCGCGCACGAGGCGCTGAAGCCGGCGGCGAGCGACTGGTTTCGCACGCTGCGCGACCGGATCTGCGCCGCGTTCGAGGCGATCGAGGACGCGCATGGCGGGATGCTGGCGGACCGCGCGCCGGGCCGCTTCGTCCGCACGCCGTGGACGCGCACGCCGGACGGGCAGAACCGGCTGGAGGGCGGCGGCGAGATGAGCCTGATGCGCGGCCGGGTGTTCGAGAAGGTCGGGGTGAACATCTCGGTGGTGGGCGGCGCGTTCAGCACGGAGTTCGCGAAGAACATCCCCGGCGCGGCGGAGGACCCGCGCTTCTGGGCGGCGGGGATCAGCCTGGTCGCGCACATGCACTCGCCGCGGGTGCCGGCGGCGCACATGAACACGCGCATGATCGTGACGACGAAGGGATGGTTCGGCGGCGGCGGCGATCTGACCCCGTTGCAGCCGGGAACCGAGGCGGCGAAGGAGGACGCGGCGCTGTTCCATGACGCGTTCCGGGCGGCGTGCGAAAACTACGACCCCGATTACTATCCGCGCTTCAGCAAATGGTGCGACGAGTATTTCTACCTGCCGCATCGCGGTGAGACGCGGGGTGCGGGGGGGATTTTCTACGATTACCTGGAGACCGAGCCGGATCGGCATTTCGCCTTTACCCGCGATGTCGGCCTCGCGTTTCTCGAATCCTATCCCGCGATCGTGCGGCGGCGGATGGACGAGGCGTGGACGCCGGAGGAACGCGAGGCGCAGCTGGTGCGGCGGGGGCGGTATGTCGAGTTCAACCTGCTCTATGACCGCGGCACCACCTTCGGGCTGAAGACCGGCGGCAATACCGAGGCGATCCTGATGAGCATGCCGCCTGAGGTCAAATGGCCGTGAAAGCGGCGTGAAGGCGCCGTGAGGGCGTGGTGGTCCGGCACGGCGGGAGAACTCGCCGCGGCGGCGCCGGAGGCGGTGATCGGCGCCCTCGCCCGAAGGCTGGTCGAGACCCATACGCTCAACCATGAGGAGCAGATCCGCGCCTGGCGGGCGCAGCTGCCGATCCTGACCGCTTCACTGGCAGGGTGCGGGGGCTGGCGGGTGTTGCTGGAATACCCGCTGATCCGGCTGGGGCGGCGGATCGATGCCGTTGTGCTGGGAGAGCGCGGGATTTTCGTGCTCGAATTCAAGATCGGGGCGGCGCGGTTCGCCAATGCCGACCGGTTGCAGGTCGAGGATTACGCGCTCGACCTGTTCGATTTTCACGCGGAAAGCCGGCGCCATCCGATCGTGCCGGTGCTGGTCGCCCCCGACGCGCCCGCGCGCGCCGTGACCCCGCCGCTGCTGGCGCAGCCGATCATGCCGGTGATGGAGGCGAATGCCGCATCGCTCGGCGGGCTGATCGCGGCGACCGAGGCGATGCTGCCGGCGCCGGCGGCGACGATCGACGCGGCGACCTGGGAGGCGGGGGCGTATCGGCCGGTGCCGACCATCGTCGAGGCGGCAACCATGCTCTATCGCCGGCACGGGGTGGAGGAGATCGCGGCGGCGCGGGCGGATGTGAGCAACCTGACGCGGACGACCGAGGCGATCGGCCGCGCGGTCGACCGGGCGCTGGCAGCGGGCGAGCGGGTTGTTGTGTTCGTCACCGGGATTCCGGGCGCGGGCAAGACGCTGTGCGGGCTGAACACGATGTTTCGCAGCGCCGCACCTGCCGCGTTCCTGACCGGCAACCTGCCGCTCGTGCATGTGCTGCGCGAGGCGCTGGCGCGGGATGCGAAGGGGCCCGGCATGTCGCTGCGGGCGGCGAACCACCGGCTGGACAGCGCGATTCAGCCGCTGCTCGGCTTTCTGCGCGACAACGTGCCGCGGGCGGCGGCGCCGCATGAGCGGGTGATCGTGTTCGACGAGGCGCAGCGGGCATGGGACGCGGCTTTCGGGCAGCGCAAGTTCCAGCTCGATGATAGCGAGGCCGGGCTGTTTCTCGACATCATGGCGCGGCACGAGGGCGGGGCGGCGATTGTCGCGCTGGTGGGCAATGGGCAGGAGATCAATACCGGCGAGGCGGGGCTGGCCTCGTGGGGCGAGGCGCTGGCGCGGCGGCCGGGCTGGCGGATTGTCGGGCCGGACGGGGTGATCGGCCATCCCGATCCGGCGCGACGGCTGGCGGATGCGGCGCCGGCGGGGATGGAGATCGATCCGGCACTGCATCTCGATGTCAGTGTGCGGCAGGTGCGCTCGGCCGCGGCCGCCGCGTGGATCGACGCCGTGCTGGACGGACAGGCGGAAGTGGCGGCGGGGATCGCTGCTGCCGCGGGCGGGGTGCCGTTCCGGATCACGCGGTCGCTCGACGCGATGCGGGCGGCGCTGCGGGGGGCCTCGCGCGGGACGCGGCGGGCCGG
This sequence comes from Acidiphilium sp. 20-67-58, assembly GCF_002255515.1. Classification (NCBI taxonomy): domain Bacteria; kingdom Pseudomonadati; phylum Pseudomonadota; class Alphaproteobacteria; order Acetobacterales; family Acidocellaceae; genus Acidiphilium; species Acidiphilium sp. 20-67-58. Next base: position 65,896 of record NZ_NCAS01000015.1, read on the forward strand.
GCTCGTGTGCAGTGCCGGGGCGAAGCGGCTGCGGGCGGAGGGGCTGTCGGCCGATTTTCCGCATATGGACCGGCAGGCGGTGGCGAGCTGGTTCCTCAATGCCTGGCCGGACGTGCGCGCCTCGGACGCGCTGGAGGCGCCGGCGACGCAATATGCCTGCCAGGGGCTGGAGATCGATAATGTCGGCCTGTGCTGGGGCGGGGACCTGATCCGCCCGCCTGCCGGCGAGGCGTGGCGCGCGCGGCGGTTTCGCGGCACGCGGTGGGAGGAGATCCGCCATGAGGAGGCCGCGTCGTGGCAGGTGAATACCTATCGGGTCCTGCTCTCCCGGGCGCGGTATGAGACGGTGATTTTTGTTCCGCCCGGCGATGCGGGGGACGGGACAAGGCCGCCGGCGGAGTTCGACCGGATCGCGGCGTTTCTGGCGGCGGCGGGCGCGGCCCCGCTGGCGGAGGTCGGGAATGCGCGGGCGGAGACCCCTGCCCTGCTGGCTCCGGGCTAATGCGAACTGCTTGCTCCGGGCTGATGCGCCCGGCGGGCGCTGGCTGGGGCGCGGAATTGCGGTACACTCGATTCCGTGATGCGGCGCGGGCCGCGAGGGAGAAGCAACGATGGATGTGAACGAGGCCGGCGCCGTGCCGGATATGAGCAAGGTCGCGTATCAGCTGCCGCAGCCGGGCGGGATGCTGGCGGATATATTCGTCGGCGGCGGGATCGATCTCGATGGCGGCGATCCGCGCGAATGGGTGCCGCAGACGGCGGATGTGTCGTTCCGGCCGCTTATCCTGTGCGTGAGCCAGGGCTATTACATCAATATCCTGCGGGTGCGGGCGGCGGGCGTGCTGTCGCGGCATCGGCATAGCGGGCCGGTGCATGCCTTCACCCTGCGCGGCACCTGGCGGTATCTGGAGCATGACTGGGTTGCCAATGCCGGCGACTACGCCTTCGAGCCGCCGGGCGAGACGCATACGCTGGTGGTGCCCGAAGGGGTGGACGAGATGGCGACGCTGTTTCACGTCACTGGCGGCTATACCTATGTCGATCCCTACGGCAAGGCGCTCGGCTATGAGGACGTGTTCACCAAGCTGGCGGCGGCACGGCGGCATTACGAGGCGGTCGGGCTTGGGGCGGCTCATGCCGATCGATACCTGCGCTGAGGCTTATGCCGATTGGGGGGCGGTAGGGAAACACGCCGCTATCAGTACTTTAGGCCGGGTTCATGAAGTAACGCCTTAATCGCACACGGTTAAGGCGAATCTTTTCATTAATTGATATTTTTAGTTGTTGTTTAGATAAATCTGGTGTTAATTTTCCGCAATGAGTTACGAGGTCGCACAGCCTGACGAGCGGATGAGCATCGGCAATCCAAATCTGATGTCGTGGCGGGCCATGGGCGCGCTGGTGGCGGTGCGGCAGGAGGTGTCGCGCCGGCTGCGCGAGACGCCGGACATGCTGAGCGTTCTGGCCGCCGTGGTGATCGCCGGGGCGACGCTCTGGTCCGGTGCGGAGCTGAGCGGGCTGACGAGCGACGCCATCGCGCTGAGCATCGCCCCGGTGGCGGTGGCGCCGCAATCGGGCGGGACCGGCAAGGCGTTCTGCCAGATGCCGGCGGGCGGCGCGGCCAGCGACTGGGCGTTTCCCGCCTATGCCTGCGGCACCAACGGCATCGCCGGGCCGGACGGGCCGGTGAGTGCGGCGCCGTTCACCGATGGACGGATGATCGTGGAGTCGCGCTATGGATCATCGTCGATCTATGCGGTGATGATGGCCAATACCGGCAGTTTCGCCGGGCCCGGCGCGAGCGGGGCGGAGTTCCGCGACGGCTATGCGTTCAACCACGGCTTCATCGTGGCGAGCGGGCTTTCGGTCACCGCCCTGTCGCGCCAGTGCGAGGCTGGGTTCAGCCCGGCGCCGCCGACGATCGACAATCCCGCCCCGTTCGGCGCGGGGCAGGCGAGCTACGCGCCCGGCACCCCGGCGATGACGCCGGAGGGCGGGTTCGTCTGCGGCAACAGCCACATCCTCGACGGCGATCTCGACCTGCCGGACTAGGTTCTGTACCTATTGCCATGACTACGGGGCGTCTGATTCAAGTCTGTTTGGAGGACTTGGAACATGGCGGAACTTTTCTGGCTGAACGACACGCA
>NZ_NCAS01000016.1:0-94631 GCF_002255515.1 Acidiphilium sp. 20-67-58
ATAATCTGCTCGTCCGAAAACCTGCTCCGCTTCATTCGTCCGTCTCCTCGAGAAACGGACTCTACCCAAAAATGGCGCCAATTCAGGGGTGCACGTCACAACATCTCAACTAACGTGTATTTATTTGAGTGATCTCGCCCAGAAATCCAGAAATGACCGACCAAATCGATACCGGCTTTTGCTAAAGCTTTTCGAGCTAAAGTTGTTTTCCCGGAGCCGGAGGGGCCACTTAATGTCACATGTTTGCCTTGAGTTCTAAGGGAGCCTACTAAATCAGTAAAATCTCTTGGTGGGACGAAAGTCAATACTGGTACATCCGCCTCATTAAAGACTTCGCTCAGTTGATAAGTTCGTTTTGCGATGCTTTCAGACATTTTTGCCTCCATAATATTTCTTGAAGAAGATAATCCGGAAAATATAAAATGCAACACACTGGTCGAGGAACAAAATGGATAATAGGTCGCATTGAGTGGCGACTAGATACCGTCTTTGGTGTTTAAATTAGGTTCATTTCAGTTCCGAACGGTATTTTTTCTGCGGATAGAGTCACGAAAAATTGAAAGCCTGCTTGCAAGCGGGAGGGCGGTATGAGCGTTGATGTCGTCAGCAGACCAGTTCGCCATCTCTGATACATTGGCGGAGAGACAAAACTAACAAAAATCCTTGCCCACCCCCACCCCCTCATGGGACTTTTGCTCCTGTGACCACCCCAACCCCCACATCCCCCGGTCTTTTGCTCCTCCCCCGCTTCGACGCCTTCATCGAAGCGCTCTGCGCCCATATCGCCGGGGAGGGGCTGCGCCACCGTGTCGCCGGGCCGCTCATCGTTCTCATCTGGCAGCGAATCCGCCGCCTCGCCGCCCGCTTCGCCCGCCTCGCCGTCGCCCCGCCGCACACACCCCGCACCCGCCAGCGCCCGCACCGCGCCGGCCCGCCACACACCCTCCCGCACTCCTTCGGCTGGCTCTCCCGCCTCATCCCCGGAACCGCCTCCGTCGCCGCCCAGTTCCGCGCCCTGCTCGACACCCCGGAAATGACGGCCCTCATCGCCGCCAACCCCGCAATCGGCCGCACCCTCCGCCCCCTCTGCCACACCATCGGCTTCCGCCCGCCGCCCTCCCTCCGCCGCCCGCGCACCAAACGCCCGCGGCCCAAACCGCAAGCATCGCAAACCACGGCCCAACCCGCCCAGCCGCCGCCCGCGCCCCGGCCAAACCCCCCACCACGATACGAGATCCCGCCCGCCAACGCGCCCTGGCCCCGCGCCCCCGGCGCCGCCCGCTTCAACCCCCCGCGCCGGAAACTCAGCGCCAAATTTAGCGCGTAACCCGCCAGCGCCTCATCGCGCCTAATTTGTTACGATTACAAAACGATCAGCCGGCCCGGCCAAACATCCGCTCCAGATCGCCCTGCGTCAGCCGCAACACCGTCGGCCGCCCATGCGGGCAGGTCTGGGCGAGGGGGGTGGTCTCCATCGCCCGCAACAGCGCCTCCATCTCCGCAAAAGCGAGCCGCCGCCCCGCCCGCACCGACCGATGACACGCCATCCGGATCAGCACCGCATCCAGCCGCACCTCCAGCGCAATCGCCGTCCCGCTCTCCGCCAGCGTATCCGCGACATCCCGCACCAGCCCCGCCGGATCGGCCCGCATCAGCGCCGCCGGCACCGCCCGCACCAGCACCGCCCCCGGCCCGAACGCCTCGATCTCCAGCCCCAGCCCCGCCAGCCGCCCGGCCGCCCCGAGCAGCCGCGCAATATCCTCCGCCCCCAGCTCGACCACCGCTGGCGCCAGCAGCGCCTGCGCCGGAATCACCCCCGAATCCCGCTCCGCCCGCAGCCGGATCTCCGTCAGCCGCTCATGCGCCGCATGCTGGTCCACCAGAACCAGCGTCCCATCCCCGCTCTGCGCCAGAATATACGTGTCGAACACCTGCGCGATCGGCGTCCCCAGCGGATACTCCGGCCGCACCTCCGGCAAAACCTCCGGCACAACCCGCCCCGGCGGCAAATCCAGCCCCCGCAGCTCCGCCTCCGCAAACCCCCGCGCCGCCCGCGGCATCGGCGCAGTCGCCCAGCCCGCCCGCGGCAACGCAACCGAAGGCGCCACCGCCAGCTCCGCCGGAATCGCCAGCGCCCGCTGCACCGCCCCGATCATCAGCGACCGCACCGCCTCCGGCGCCGCGAACCGCAACTCCGCCTTCGCCGGATGCACATTCACATCCAGCATCTCCGGCGGGATCTCCAGCCACAAGGCCGCCAGCGGATGCCGCCCCGCCGGAATCCGCTCCCGATACGCCAGCCGCAGCGCCATCCGCAAAAGCGGGTCCCGCACCGGCCGCCCGTTCACCACCATGTGCTGGTGTCGCCCCGTCGCCCGGGTCAGGCTCGCCGGCGAAATGAACCCCCGCAGCACCACCTCTTCCCGAACCGCCTCGATCTCCAGCAGCTTCTCCGCATCCCCCCGCCCGTAAATTGCCGCGACCCGCCCCCGCCGGTCCTGTGGCGGCAGGTCGAAACTCGTCGCCCCGTCGATCGTCAGCGAAAACCCCACCCCCGGTGCCGCCAGCGCCAGGTGCCGCACCGCATCGGCGCAGGCCGCCGCTTCCGAACCGGCACTCCGCAGAAATTTCCGCCGCGCCGGTGTCGCATGGAACAGATCCTCGACGATCACGCTCGTCCCCACCGGCCCGGCCACCGGCTCGACCTCCCGAACCGCCCCGCCATCGACCACGATCCGGGCCGCCGAATCCTGCCCCGCCGGGCGTGACGTCACGCTCAGCCGCCCTGCCGCCCCGATCGAGGGCAGCGCCTCGCCCCGAAACCCCAGCGTGGCAATCCGGACCAGCGCCTCGTCCGTCAGCTTTGAGGTGGCATGCCGCTCGATCGCCAGAGGCAGTTCCGCCTCCGGAATCCCGTGCCCGTCATCGGTCACCTCGATCCGCCCGATCCCCCCGCCCTCGATCGTCACCCCGATCCGCCGGGCCCCGGCATCCAGCGCATTCTCCACCAGTTCCTTGACCGCGGCGGCGGGCCGTTCGATCACCTCGCCGGCGGCGATACGGTTGATCGTGGTCGGGTCTAGGCGGCGGATCGGCATGACCCCATCTTACAGGCACTCAACCCCGATCTTCAATTCGCCACGGCACCCCACACATGACCAGCCTCGCTGCCCACCTGCTCAATCCGGTCCTACGGTTCGAGGTCAAGCGAAAGCTGGCCAGGGCCCATGATTCCAAAACTCTCCAACGGGCGTTCCGCTCGCCCATGCCCACGCCGCGAGGGGCACGATATACGCCCTCGATCATCGGCGGCGTCCCCGGCGAATGGGTCGAACCCGCCTTCGGCGCCCCGCCGGCGATGACCGTGCTTTATCTGCATGGCGGCGGCTATGTCGTCTGCTCCGCCGAATCCCACCGCCCGATCACCGGCGGCCTCGCCTCAAGGGGCCTGCGGGTCTTCGCCGCCGATTACCGGCTCGCCCCGGCGCATCCGTTTCCCGCCGCGGTCGACGATGCCGAGGCCGCCTGGGCCGGCCTGATCGACCAGGGGCACGACCCCGCCGCCCTCGCCATCGCCGGCGACAGCGCCGGCGGCGGCCTCGCCCTGGCGCTGGCGCTGCGGCTCCGTGAGGCGGGGATGCCGATGCCGACACGGCTGCTGCTGTTCTCGCCCTGGACCGACCTTGCGGCGACCGGCGCCAGCATCGTCGAGAACGCCCGGCGCGATCCGATGATCAAGGCCAGCCGGCTGGCCGATGGCGCCCGGCCCTATCTCGCCGGGGCGGACCCGCGCAATCCGCTGGCCTCGCCGCTCTATGCCGATCTCGCCGGCCTGCCGCCGATGCTCACCCATGTCGGCGCGCGCGAGGTGCTGCGTGATGATTCCGTTCGCCTGCACGAAAAGGCGCTGGCCGCCGGCGTCGCCAGCCTGCTCCGGGTCTGGCCGGTGGTGCCGCATGTCTGGCCGATATTCCAGGCGATCCTGCCTGAGGGCCGCGCCACCCTCGATGAGAGCGCCGCCTTCATCCGTGGTGCCGCAGCCTCGCCCGGCGCCACTCGTTGATCGTGAAATAGATAAGGGCGGTCAGTGGCAGTGCTGCGCCGACAAGGGCGACGAGGTGCCAGCCGCCGCGAATGAGCAGCGTGCTGGCCACGGCCGAGCCGGCGGCGCCGCCGAGGAAGAAGGCCGTCATGTAGGCGCCGTTGAGCCGGGCCCGAAGCTCGGGGGCGAGGGCGTAGATCGCGCGCTGGCCGAACAAATTATTGGCCTGCACGCCGAAATCGAGCAGCACGCCGGCGCCGGCGAGAAGGACGACGCTGTGGATGGAAGCGCCATAGCCCGAGATCAGGAACGACAGGGCGATCAGCCCGAGAGCCGTCGCCGTGCCGGGGCGGCCATATCCGGCATCGGCCAGCCGCCCGGCGATCGGTGCTGCGGCGGCGCCGGCGGCGCCGACCAGGGCGAAGATGGCGACACCGAGCTGCGTGTAGTGGAATTCATGCAGCAGCAGCAGCGGTGCCGCCGTCCAGTACAGGGTGAAGGCGGCGAAGGCGCAGGTCTGATAGGCGGCACGGCGGCGCAGCGTCGGCTCGGTGCGGTAGAGGCCGAGCATCGAGACGATCAGCTCGCCATAGTGATGATCGAGCTTCGGCGTCACGCGCGGCAGTTTCAGCCGCAGCAGGACCGTGAGAGCCGCGATCCCGGCGGCCGACAGCCCGAACACCGCCCGCCAGCCGGCGAGCCAGGCGACGAAACTTGCCATCGGCCGGGCGAGCAGGATGCCGAGCAGCAGGCCGGCCATCACATTGCCCACCACCCGGCCGCGGATCGCATCCGGGGTGAGGGAGGCGATCATTGGCACCATGATCTGCACCGCTGCCGAGCTGACGCCGATCAGCAGCGAGGCGGCGAGAAAGCTCGCGCCGTTCCAGGCGAAGGCGGCAAGGGCGAGGGCGAGGGCGGAGGCGCCGACCATCCGCGCGATCAGCTTGCGGTTTTCCAGCAGGTCGCCCAGCGGCACCAGCAGCAGCAGGCCGGCGGCGTAGCCGAGCTGCGTCAGCGTCACCAGCAGGCTCGCGACCGCGGGCGGCAGGCCGATATCCGGCGCGATCGTGCCGACCAGCGGCTGCACGTAATAAATGTTGGCCACCACCACGCCGGTGGCGACGGCAAAGAGCGTGGTCAGGGCGACGGAGGGCGCGGCGCGGCCGGGTTGGGCCGCGGCCGGTGGGGCCGTGATGCTGTTCGACATGGCAGCGATATGTCCCGCGCGGAGGCGACTTCAAGCGGCGGGGCGGACGAACCGCACCCTTGCCGGTGGAAAACGGCTCAGAACAGGTCGAGGACCCGGCCGAGCAAGCCTTTCGATGCGCCGGCGGGTGCGGCTGCCGGGGTCGCACCCTTCGTCGCCGGTTCGCCGAGGGCGGCGTTTTCCTGCAGCCGCTTCTGTTCGGACTGCGCGTTGACCACCTGGTTGCCGCCCTGGGTCTTGCCGCCGAAGGACATCAGCGAATCCACGAAGCCGGTGCCGCGGCTTTCCTGTTCGGCCTGACGGTTGATGGTCGCGCGGATATGGGCGGGCGGAGTGGGGCCAGCCTGTTGCAGCAGCGCCTGTTGCGCCGGGCCGAGGCTGGTGCTGCCCGGTTGCAAGGTGGATTGCGGGGCGAGGAGGCTCTGCGCCTCGCCAGCGGCGGAGACCTGCTGCGGCCGCGGCGCGCCGGGAACCGGCGGCGGCAGGGTTTGCAGATCCGGCGGCACGCTCAGCGGCGCCTCGGTGCCGACCGCGAACGCGTCCGGCGGGGTGAGTTCGAGCCCGAACGTCTTGGCGGGATGGCTGCAGCCGGCCAGCAGCAGCGGGCCGAGCAGCAGGAACGGAAGGGTCGCGCGCGATGAACGGGTCATGGCGTTTCCTTATCCTCGCGCGCCGGAGGCGGCAAGTGACCGGCGCGGTCGTGGCTGAACAGGCTTTCGAGGATCAGCGCGGCGATGCCGCCATCGATCGCGGCATCGGCGAGGTTGAACACGTACCAATGCAGGGTGCCGACATGGACATCGACGAAATCGACCACGGCGCCATAGCCGATTCGCGAGATGACATTGCCCGCGGCGCCGCCGATGATGGCGCCGAGGCCGAGGGTCGAGAGCAGTGAGGGGCTGCGCCAGAGCCAGACCGAGAGCCCGGCGATGGCCATTGTCGCGACGGCGATCAGCAGCAGCCGCGCATCGTCGCCGGCCAGGATGCCGAAGGTGACGCCGTGGTTCCAGACCATGGTGAAGTTGAGCATCGGCAGGATCGCGACGCTGCCGCGCCGCGGCAGGTCGAGCCCGTAGAGCACCCACGCCTTCGAGGCCTGGTCGATGGCCAGCACGACCAGCGCCATCAGCGCGCCGAATGCGCGGCGGCTTGCGTTACCCTGGGCGGGCGCGCCGGGATTTGCCGTACCCGTCATTCGACATACGAGCAGCAGCGGCGGCACAGGCCGGGATGCGCAGGGTTGCTTCCAACCTCGGGCAGCACTTTCCAGCAGCGCTCGCATTTCTCCCCGGCGGCGATCTCGACCACCGGCTCGGCGCGCAGCGGCGCGCTGGCCCCGGCACCTTCGGGTGCTGCGGCGATGTCGGTTGCCGCCGCCGAGGTGATCATGATCTCCGCCCAGTCCGCATCGCGCAGGGCTTCCGGCGCATCGACCGCGAAGGTGAGGACGATCTTCGCCTGCAGCGAGGCGGCGATGTCGCCGTTGCGGCGGGCCTCCTCGATCCGGGCATTGGCGATGCGGCGCACCGCGCGGATCTCGGTCCAGGCCTCGTCCAGCGCATCGTCGCGCCAGGCGGCGGGAAGTTCGGGGAACTGCGCGAGATGCACGCAGGCCGCCTCGCCATGGCGGGCGCGCCAGGCCTCGTCGGCGGTGAAGGGCAGGACGGGGGCGAGCCATGTCGCGAGGCAGCGGAACAGGATGTCGAGCACGGTGCGGCAGGCGCGCCGCGTCTCGCTCTGGGAAACGAGCCCGCCCTCGGCATCGAGCCGGACGTCGCAATAGAGCGCGTCCTTGCGGATGTCGAAATAGAAGGCAGATAGGTCGTTGTTGCAGAACTGGTGGATCGCCGGATAGACGCCGGTCCAGTCATGCGTCTCGACGGCGCGGCGCAGCATCGTATCGAGCCGGGAGAGGCGGTGCAGCACGTAGCGTTCGAGGGCCGGCATGTCGGCGGCCGGCATCGCCTCGGCCTCGGTAAAGCCGTCGAGCCCGCCAAGCACCCAGCGCAGCGTGTTGCGGATGCGGCGGTAGAGATCGGCCTGCTGCTTGAGGATGTCCTTGCCGATGCGCAGGTCGTTGTGGATGTCCGAATTCATCACCCACAGGCGCAGGATGTCGGCGCCATACTGGTCGATCACCTGCTGCGGCGCGGTGACGTTGCCGAGCGATTTCGACATCTTGCGGCCTTGCTCGTCGAGCACGAAGCCGTCGGTGACGATCGCCTTGAACGGCGCGGTGCCGCGGGTGCCGACCGCTTCCAGCAGCGAGGCCTGGAACCAGCCGCGATGCTGGTCGGAGCCTTCGAGATAGAGATCCGCCGGCCAGGGCATGCCGCGCGCCTCCAGCACGAAGGCGTGGGTCGAGCCGCTCTCGAACCAGACATCGACGATGTCGAAGACCTGCTCGAAATCGGCGGGGTTGTGGTCCGGCCCGAGGAAGTCGGCGGCGGGGCGGGCATACCAGGCATCGGCGCCCTCGGCCTCGAACAGGGCGCGGGTGCGGGCGAAGACCGCCGGATCGGCCAGGATCGACTTGTCGTCCCGGCGCACGAAAATCGCGATCGGCACGCCCCAGGCGCGCTGGCGGGAGATGCACCAGTCCGGCCGCGCCTCCACCATCGAGCGGATGCGGTTGCGGCCCTGGTCGGGCACGAAGGCGGTGCGGTCGAGCGCCTCCAGCGCGCGGGCGCGGATCGCCTCCTCGCCATCCATCCGGATGAACCAGTTGGGCCGGGCGAGATAGATCAGCGGCGCCTTGGACCGCCAGGAATGCGGATAGGAGTGGAGGAACTCCTCGCGCCGCAGCAGGCCGCCAGCTTCAGTGAGCGCGGCGCAGACCGGGTCGGCGGCCTTGTAGACATGCAGGCCGGCGAAGAGCGGCACGTCGGCGGCGTAGGTGCCGTCGTCGTTCACGGTCTCCGGCACCTCGATGCCATGGGCGCGGCAGAGGAAGAAATCGTCCTCGCCATGCGCGGGCGCCATGTGGACGAAGCCGGTGCCGGCCTCGGTGGTGACGAAATCGCCGAGCAGGAGCGGGACATCGTAGTCATAGCCCTGGCCGCGCAGCGGATGGGCGCAGACGAGGGCGCCGAGATCCTTGCCGCGCAGCGTCTGCTCGACCTCATGCGCGGTGATGCCGGTTTCGGCGGCGAAGGCATCGAGCAGTTCGGCGGCGACGACGAGGCGCTCGCCCTCGCGGGCGAGGCTGTGCTCGGTGGTGTCAGCGATGCGGATCACGACATACTCGAACTCCGGCCCGGCGGCGAGGGCGCGGTTGCCGGGGATGGTCCAGGGTGTCGTCGTCCAGATCACGATCGCCGCCCCCTCGAGATCGCCGCCGATCACCGGGAAGCGGACCCAGATCGCGGTGTCCCGCCGGTCCTGATACTCGACCTCGGCCTCGGCCAAGGCAGTCTTCTCGACCGGGCTCCACATCACCGGCCGCAGCCCGCGATAGAGCGCGCCGGAGGCGGCGAATTTGTGGATTTCCGCCGCAATGGCCGCTTCGGAGGCGAAATCCATCGTGGCGTAGCGGTTCGCCCAGTCGCCCTCGACGCCGAGGCGCTTGAACTCCTCGGCCTGCACGTCGAGCCAGTGCTGGGCATAGTCGCGGCATTCGCGGCGGAATTCGAGAACCGGAACCTCGTCCTTGTTGCGGCCCGCCTTGCGGTAGCCTTCCTCGACCTTCCACTCGATCGGCAGGCCATGACAGTCCCAGCCGGGGACGTAATTGGCGTCGAACCCGGCCATCTGGCGGGCGCGGTTGATCAGGTCCTTGTGGATCTTGTTCAGCGCGTGGCCGATATGCAAATTGCCGTTCGCATAGGGCGGGCCGTCATGCAGGATGAAGGGCGGCCGGCCGGCGGCATCGGCGCGCAGCCGGGCGAACAGGCCCGTCGCCGCCCAGCGCGCCAGCGCCTCTGGCTCGCGCTTCGGCAGGTCTCCGCGCATCGGAAAGCCGGTTCGCGGCAGGAAGACGGTGGCGCGGTAGTCACGCGGGCTGGACGGCTGGTCGTTCATCGAAAAGGCTCCGGCGGAGGAAAGGACAGTCGTGCAATCCCGGCCCTAGATCAGGACCGGGCGGCGAATTCGCGGGATGAGGCAGGCGGCGCGCCGTGCGGATGTCATGGCGAGAGGTTATGCGAGCCGCCACCCCGAACGGTCAAGCGCGGAATGTTGAACGGAATTTTGCTCTCATCCGCATCCGGATGGTGGTTGCGGGGCGAATTGAGGGCATATCTCTGGTCCCGCAACGCAAATCCGAGCCGCCATGCAGAACGCTGCCCCGCAAGCCGAAATCCCGGTTCGCCCGAAACGCCAGCCCCGCGTCTTCGGCGCGCCATGGCGCACGCCGGCCGGTCGGTTTTCCTGGCTGAAGGCGATTGCCCTCGCGCTCTGCATCGCCCCGGCGGGCTACATGCTGTGGGAGCGGCAGGCGGGACAGCTCGGCGGCCGGCCGACTCATGAGCTGATGCTGCAGACCGGATTCTGGGCGATCCGCTTCCTGCTGCTCGGCCTCGCCATCACCCCGGCGCGGGCGGTGTTTGACTGGATGCGGGTGGCGATGCTGCGGCGGATGCTGGGCCTCGCCGCGGCTGCGTATACGTTCGCGCATGTCGTTCTGTATGCGGCGGATGAGGGATACGCCATTGGATTCGTCTTGAATCAGATGTTTACGGTGTTCTACCTCATCCTCGGCACGATCGCGACGATCGGGCTGCTGGCGCTGGCCGCGACCTCCACCGATGCGGCGATGGCGCGGCTGGGGCGGCGGTGGAAGGTGCTGCACCGGCTGGTCTATCCGATTGCGGCACTTTCGATCTGGCATTTCTTCCTGACCCAGAAGATCGACGTCGCCGCGGCGATGGTGCCCTTCGGCCTGTTTGCCTGGCTGATGCTGTGGCGTCTCGCGCCGCCAGAGTTCCGGCGCTCGCTGGCCGGGATCCTCGTCCTCGCCCTCGGCGCCGTGGCGCTCACTGCCGGTGGCGAGGCGGGATGGTATGCGCTGAATTCCGGGATCGATCCGTGGCGGGTGCTCGATGCCAATCTCTCTACCGCGCGGATCAGCCCGGCGGCCTTCGTCGCGGCCGATCTGGCGCTGCTGGCGCTGCTGGTCGCCGCGCGGCGGCTGCAGCGACACGCCGCTTCGGGCTAGAGCATCATCCGATCGGATGGACACATCTGGTCGGATAAAGATGCTCTGTTTATCAATATGATAGAGCATCATCCGATCGGATGGACACATCTGGTCGGACAAAGATGCTCTGTTTATCAATATGATAGAGCATCATCCGATCCATCAGGATCGGCACGTACCCTGAACCGTCACATCGGCGCCATACCCGACTCGGCCGGGCCCTGCTAGCAAGGGACCATGGCACGCCCTGCGCCCCGTTCGCTCGCGCGATTCTTGTCGATCGCCCCAATCATTGCTGCCGGCCTGGCACTGGCCGGGACGGTGCTGGCGCTGGGCGGCGCGGTGCTGCTGCCCGGCCCTCTGGCGGTCGCGCTGCCGGCGCTTGGTCCGGCAGGCGGGCTGGCGCTGGCGATCGATCCGGGCCGGGCGGCGCTGCTCGCCGCCGTGCTGGTGGGCGGATCTGCCGCGCTGCTGGCCGCGCCGGGCCTGGGCGTTTCCGCCATATTGCTGCTCGCCGGCCTCGTCGTCATTCTCGCGAACAATCTCTACACGCTTGTTTTTGCGGCATTGATCGTGGGGTTTCTGGGCTTTCGCGACCGTGCGGCGCCGGCGGCGCTCGCCGTGCTGCCGGCCACGCTGCTGGCGCTGGCCGCGGCAACCGGGCTGCCAGGCATCATGCTCGCGGCCGGGGCGGTGTTGTGTCCCGCCGGATATCTGCTCGCCGCGCTGGGGGGCGATCTGCGCCGGTTTGCCCAGGGGATGGCAATCGGGCTTGCCGGGCTGGCGCTGGTCGCGTCCGGGCTTGGCGATGCGACGGCGATGCGGCTCGCGCTCGAGACCGAAGCGCTGGCGGCGCCGGTGCTGGCGCTCGCGGCATCACGGATCGAGGACGCGACGGGTTCGCGCGCGCCGGATTGGCTGGGCGGGCTGGCGCGCGGCATGCCGGGCTTCGCGCTCTGCTTCGGCGGGGCGGTGTTCTGGGCGAGCCTGCTGCCGCCGGGGCCGGGTTTCGTCGCGTTTCAGGGCGCGTTCGCGGCGGCGCTGCGGGCGGGCTGGCCGGGTGATCTCGTCGCCATCGCCCTTGCTGGCGGCTTCGCGCTGGCCGGGTTCGCGGCGGCGGGGCTTTTCGCGCTGGTCTGCCTCGGCCGGCCGCGCAGCCTGCGCGCCGCTGCCGCCGAGGATCTGCCGCGCCGTGATCTCGTCGCGCTCGGCCTGCCGGTGGCCGCCGCCGCCGGGCTCGCCCTTGTCACCGCGCCGGTTCTGTTGCTGGTCCCGCTCGTGCTGCTGCTGGGATTGTGGCGCTGGAGCCTGCGCGCCGGGCCGGTCGAGGCGCCGCCCTTCGAGGACGGGTTTGCCCGCCCGCCCGCCTGGCTGCCCTTCGGCGATCCGGTGACGCAGATCAACGCGACGGGATTTGCCGCGCCCCTGCGCGGCCCGGCGACCTGGCTCGCCCGGCGGATCGGCGGGACGCGTATCGCAGGGTGGTGGTCGTGATCCTCGCCGCGCTTGCTGGCCGGACGATGGCCACCTTGCTGTCCGTGGCGCTGCTCGGCGCGGCGGCGCTGCTGCTCGAATGCGTTCGTGCCCGGCTGGCCGGCGCGGTGGCGGGGGAGGCCGGCATGCCGTTCGCGCAGCCGGTGCGGGATCTGCGCCGCCTCCTGCGCAAGCGCCGCATCCGCCCGGCCTTCGCCTCGCCGCTGCATGGCATCTGGCCGTTGGCCGCGCTGACGGTGACGATCACGCTGCTTGCCATCATGCCCGGTTTCGCGGCGGGGCAGCTCACCGCCGGGCTTGCCGGCCCGGCGCTGTTCGTCGGGCTGCTCGCGCTGGGGCGGGCGATACGGGTGAGCGGGTCTCGCGGCGCTCGGTGTGCTGCTGGCCTGGCCCGACGCAGCACCGGTGCCCGGCGATTATGCCGGACCCGACCGTGCGGTGTTTCAGGCCGAAGCCATGCTGCGCCGCGCCGCCGGGCTGGCGCTGCTGGTGGCGCTCATCGCCCCTTCCGGCCTCGCGCGGGCCACCGCGCCGCTGGGCTGGCCGGTGGGCATCGCGGTCTATGCCGCGAAATTCGCCATCGCGGCGGCGGCGCTCGGGGCGGTGCGGCTGGTGCTGCCGGGCGGCGCGCCGCGAACCGGCGTGATCCTCACGCTCGCCGCACTCGCCCTCGCACTGCTGGGCGGGGTGACGGCGGCGCGGCTCGGCATCGTCGCCGGGGTGCTCGGCATGGGCGGTGGCCTCGCGCTGCTCTGGCGGCGCTGGCCGGCGGCGGAGGCGCTCGCGTTGTTGCAGGGCGGAGCGGCGATGGTCGGGTTCGGGCTCGGCGATGTCCGCGGCGGGGCGACGATCCTCGCGGGGGTGGCGCTCGGCCGCATCGCCGTCGCCCTGGCGGGCGAGGGCGGGCTGCGGCGCTGGGCGATCGCGGCGCTGGCCGGGATGCCGCCCTTCGGCGTGTTCGCCGGCGATTTCCGCATCGCCAGCGCGGCCGCGACGGTCTCGCCGCTGCTGGCTTGCACGCTCGTCGCGCTGCTCGGGATCGGAGCCGCGCGCGGGCTGACGCTGCCGGCGGCGGGCGGCGCCGGCGAGAGGCCGGGGCGCGGGCCGGCCGTGTTGCTGCTGCTCGTCCTGATGGTGCTGCTCGGCGCGGCGCCGGTGGCGGGGCTGCGATGAGCGACGCGGAAATCGCGGCACTGCTCGCGGCAGCGCCGGTCGAGCCCTGCGGCGGCGCGGCGCTGCATCTGCTCGCGCCGGCGGACTGGCTGCGTCTCGCCGAGCTGGTGGACCCGGCGGATTTCGCCGGGCTGTTCGTCGCCGATGGCCGTGCCCATGCGCTGTTCTTTCGTGCGGCGCCGCTGCTGGTGGCGGTGGCGCTGGACAATGGCGCGTATCCCGCGCTTTCGCCGGCGATCCCCGAGGCTGGCTGGTATGAGCGGCGGGCGGCCGAAACCCATGGCGCGACCGCGACGGGTGCGACCGACACCCGGCCGGCCATCCGCCACGGCGAGGGCGACGCCGCCTGGCCGCGTTTCGACGCGCCGGCCGATGAGGGGGCGTTTCAGGTCGGGCAGGGGCCGGTCGCCGGGTTGATCGCCCGGCCGGTGCATCGCCGGTTCACCATCGCGGCGGGGCGGATTGCCCGGCTCGAACATCGCCACGGCTATGCCCACCGCGACATCGCGGCGCTGCTGCATGGCAAGTCGCCGCGCGCGGCGGCGCGTTTCGCGGCGCGGCTGGCCGGCGATGCGGTGGTGGCGCATGCGCTTGCCTTCGCCCGTGCCGCCGAGGCGGCGGGCGGGTGCGATATTCCGCCCCGCGCCGCGGCGCTGCGGGCGGCGATGCTGGATATCGAGCGGGTGACGGCGCATCTGCTGGCGCTGGCGGCAGCGCTCGAGGCGGCGGGCCGGCCCGGGCTTGCGACCCGCCTGGGCCGCGTGCGGGACGATATCGCCGCTGCCGTGGCGGTGCTGTTCGGCCACCGGTTGATGATGGACGCGGTGACGCCCGGCGGGCTGGAGGTGGATGCCCGGCCGGAGGCGCTGCCGGCGCTCGCCGCCGCCCTGGCTGCGGCCGCGCCGTCGGTGCGGCTGGTGGGTGGATTTCGCGTCCGCCGGGCGCTGGGGCCGGCAGCGGCGCTGGCGCGCGACCGGGCGCGGGCGGTGCTGGCGCGCGTGAGCGCGATCGTGCCCGCGATCGAGGCGGCGCCGCCGGGCGAGATCGTGGCAGCACTGCCGCCGGTGAGCGCCGCCGGGCTCGGCTCGGCCGCCTCGTCGCGCGGGATGGTGCATCACTGGGTGAAGCTGCATGACGGGCAGATCGCGGCGGCGGCGCTGATCGACCCGGCGCCGCGCCTCGCGAGCCGCCTGGAGGAGGCGGCTGTCGGGCTGGATATCGAGGGCTTCGCCGTGCTGGAGGCATGCTACGCGGTGCCGACGGGGGCGATCGATGGATGACATCGATGGATGATAATGATGGATGACATGGACGATCCGGTCCGGGTGCTGGGTGCCCGGCTTGCGGCCACCGGCCAGGCGCTGCTCGGCCGGAGCCTGGCGGTGCGGCATGTCGATGCCGGCAGTTGCGGCGGCTGCGAGATCGAGATCGGCGCCTGCCGGCGGTTGCGCGGCGGCATGGCCGCGCAGGGCATCGTCCTGGTGGACGACATCCGCGCCGCCGATCTCCTGCTTGTGACCGGGGTGGCGACGCGCACCCTCGCCGAGGCGCTGCGCAAGAGCCTTGCCGGGATGGCGCCGCCGCGCTTCGTCGTCGCGGCCGGCGACTGCGCGCTGGATGGCGGCGTGTTCAAGGGCGCGCCGCCGGTTCTGGGCGGGGTGCAGGCGGTGATCCCGGTTGATCTGCTGATCGCCGGCTGTCCGCCCTCGCCACGGCAGATCCTTGCGGGGCTGACGGCGTTGCTGGAGGCGAATGCGCGCGAGGCACGGGCGAGGCGCACCGAGCCGCATGCCTGATTTCAGTCATGAGCGCGCCCTGGGCGGCGTGGTGGCGGGGGTCGACGAGGTCGGGCGCGGCCCGCTGGCCGGGCCGGTCGTGGCTGCCGCCGCCGTGCTGCCGCCCGACCTGCCGGCGGCGATCGCGGCAATGGTCGATGATTCGAAGCGTCTCTCGGCAGCACGGCGGGAGGCGGCGCTGACGGCACTGCTCGGTGCCGGCGCCGAGATCGCGGTGGCGGCTTCATCCGTTGCCGAGATCGAGGCGCTGAATATCCTGCGGGCCAGCCTGCTGGCGATGCGCCGGGCGGTGGCGCGGCTGTGGACCCGGCCCGACTGCGTGCTGGTCGATGGCAAGATCGCGCCGGAACTGCCGATGCCCTGCCGGTGCGTGGTGGGGGGGGATTCCCAGTCGCTGTCGATCGCGGCGGCGTCGATCGCGGCGAAGGTGGTGCGCGACCGGGCGATGGAGAGGCTGGCGCGGCGCCATCCCGGCTATGGCTGGGAGCGCAACGCCGGATACGGCACGGCGAGCCACCGTGCGGCGATTATCACCCTCGGGATCACCGCGCATCACCGGCGCGGCTTTGGCCCGTTGCTCAGAGAGCCCGGCGCCTGACATCTGGGGTCTGAAACGCTGCCACGCGGCCCTGTTCCGCGCGGCGCGAGCCAGACCCTGTCAGGGATCGGCCGGTCAGGCGTAGCGGCGTTCGGGGTGGCGCAGATGCCACAGCCGCTCATGCGCCGCGACGAGGCTTTCGATGCTCTTCCTGCGGTTGGCGTCGGGATGGATGGACCGGCGGGTGAGCAGGCGTTCGAGTATGCCGAGAAGATCTTCCGCAATCTCGTAATCGTCCTGGTCGCAGGCGTGGTGGAATGCGATCAGGATTTTATCCGAGAGACGGCGGCTGTAGCGGGTGGTCGACCGCTCGGCCTTGCCGGTGTCTTCGACGGCGGGGTTCTGGTGGTCGTTGTCGGTCAGGGACATGATCGAATTCCTGTTATTTCTGAGACCATATTACCAAATAGTAATCGAAATACCATACTTTTTAATGAACGAATTTCATTCGAATTAAAATTTCATATTACGAGTTCCTGAGCAACTTTATTCTTGAGATGAATTGGATCATATTTTAGACACATCGTACATCAAATACGTTTCCATTTCGTTAAAAGCGGCACAAATGAACGGCTTCGACGCCCGATCCGACGGCTGACTCTACGCGCCGCCACAGCTGCGGGAAAGCTGCGAGCCGGACAAAAAGCCGCGTCGCGCCCGCGGGCAGGCGGAGTTCGCCATGGCCGGTCGACCAGATCGCCTGATCGCCGGGGGCCTGGGGATGAAAGCCGCGGACCGCGCTGGCGGCGATGTCGAGCGGGCCGGTCTCGGTTCGCAATTCCGCGAGAGCGACGCCGAGCTGCCGCCGGTCGTCGGACGCGGGATCGACACAGCCGGGCACGAAGCGGGACGAGTGCAGGAAGGCCTTCCCGCCATGGCCGGGCGGCAGCGCGATCCATTCGCCGGGCACGAGCGGCATCACCGCGCCGCCGGCCCATAGCGCCGCATCGTCACTTGTCTCGACCATGAAGCCGAGTGCTTGGGCGCGGGCGTGCAGGGTTTCGCGGATCGCGCGCAGGCGGGCGCCGCCGGTGCAGAGCGGCGCGCATGCGTCCCGGTCCCAGTTCAGGCCGCGCACGACACAGGTTTCGGAGGCGGCGAAGCCGGCTCGGTTGCCGGTGTCGAGATAGCTTTCGCAGGGCGCGCCTTCGGCCAGCAGCAGGTCGTGCCGGACGAGTTCGACATGGTGATACGAGATGGCGAGGCAGGCCTCCTCCCGGCAGATGGTCGCGCCGTTGACGAGAAACCGCGCCGGCACCAGCACGCCGTCGAGCAGCAGGGCATGGTCGGGCGACAGGCGCAGGCGGCGCGCCGGCAGGCCGGGGGCGAGCGATCCGGCGGCGAAGCTGATCGGCTGCACCTGCTCCGGCGCGGGATGCGCGGTGAGATCGAGCACGCGCGATCCGGTCCAGATGACGGGCACGACATGCCCTGCGGCGGTAACCACCCGGTCGCCGGCCGCGAGGGTTTCGACCGGACGCAGGCCGTTCGGCGTGAGGATCATCGTGCCACGCGCGTAGCAGGGCGGATTGGTGCTGGTCGTGGCCGTGGCGGTTTCGGTGGCGATGCCGGCGGTCAGGCTGAGCCCGCCCGGCCCCGTGGTGGCGAAGAGCGGCGCGGCATCGGCGCTGATGAAACGTCCCTCGACATGGCCCTGCGCGTCGAGCAGGCTGACCGTGGCGCCGCTTTCGCGGATCGATCCCCCGGCCAGGGAGGGCAGCAGGATGGCATCGTTGCCGGACAGGCCGCCGATGGTCACGTTCGCGCCGAGAAACGGGTCGGCGAGGGTGAGGGTCGCGCGGCCCGGCCCGAATTCGAAGGTCTGGCTGGAGACCGCGTCCGTGACGCGCACCGAGGTGCCGTCGCCGAGCGCGATCGTCCCGCCGCCCGAAAGCGCGCCGCCATCGACCACCAGCGTCCCGCCGGCGAGGTTGACGGCGCCGGCATTGTCGAACGCCGTGCCGCCGACCGACAGCGTGGCGCCGGTGCCGACCGTGATGGTGCCGGCATTGGTGAATTGCGGCGCGGCCGCACCGGGCAGGCCGGTGAGCGCGCCGATGTCGACCACCACATCGGCCGAGGATCCGCCTTCCAGCGTCATCGCCCCCGCCGCCATGATCTCGTCGCACGCGTAGAGATCGACATGGCCGGCAATATCGAGACGGGCGGCGGCGGCGAGGGTGATGGCGCCGCCATTGCCGGTCAGCCCCGCGGTGGCCTGCTGGCCGTCGAGCCGGAGCGTGTTCGCGATCGTGACGCCGGGATCGACCAGGGCCGACGCGCCGTCGATTTCAGCCGTGCCGCCGGCGCCGGGAACCGACGCCCCGCTCCAGTTCCACGCAGCGCTCCAGTCAGCGACGGCGCCGGAGGGCGGCTGGAAAAGATCTGTGGTCAAATTGCCCGTCATCAAATGTCCCCGACGGCCGGGCCGCGCACGTCATGTGCCGGTGGCCGTGAAGAGGGCAATGTTTTGCGCCCGATACTGCCGCCGGGTTAGCAGG
Source organism: Acidiphilium sp. 20-67-58 (assembly GCF_002255515.1). Taxonomy (NCBI): domain Bacteria; kingdom Pseudomonadati; phylum Pseudomonadota; class Alphaproteobacteria; order Acetobacterales; family Acidocellaceae; genus Acidiphilium; species Acidiphilium sp. 20-67-58. Next base: position 17,955 of record NZ_NCAS01000016.1, read on the forward strand.
GCTGCGCGCGGGGCTCAAACAAATTCTTCACTATTTTCTAAAAAATCCCCAAAAACAAATGTTTTTAACGATTTTTCCACTACAGGTTTCAGTCGGCGCCCTGGCGGGCCATGCGCTGCTCCAGCCGGAAGGCGGCGGCGGGATAGACGCCGAGGATGCGGATTTCGCGGGAGAAGAAATCGAGTTCCTCGAGGGCGAGGCGGACGTTGCGCTGCTCGGGATGGCCGTCGATCTCGCAGAGGAACTGGGTGGCGGCGAACTGGCCGCCGACCATGTAGCTCTCCAGCCGCGTCATGTTCACCGAGTTGGTGGCGAAGCCGCCGAGCGCCTTGTAGAGCGCGGCCGGCACGTTGCGCACCCGGAAGACGAAGCTGGTGATCGAGTTCGGCGTGTCCGCCGGCGGCAGGCGCGGGGTGCGAGCCATGACGTAGAAGCGGGTGGTGTTGTGGGCGGCGTCCTCGACGTTGCGGCGGAGGATGTCGAGTCCGTAGATCTCGGCGGCGAGGGAGGAGGCGATCGCGGCGCGGGAGAGGTCGTTCCAGCGGGCGACGAGTTCGGCCGAGCCGGCGGTATCGGCCTCGACCACCGCGCGCGCGCCGAGTTCGCGCACCAGCGCCCGCACCTGGCCGAGGGCGACGGCGTGGGAATGCACCTGGCGGATGGCGTCGATCATGGCGCCGCGCGGGGCCAGCAGGCAGTGCTCCACGCGCTGGAAATGCTCACCGATGATCGACAGGCCGGACTCGGGCAGCAGGGCGTGCATGTCCGGCACCCGGCCGGCAAGCGAGTTCTCGGTCGGCAGCATGGCGTATTCGGCCTCGCCGGTCCGCACCGCCTCGATCGCCGCCTCGAAGGTCTGGCAGGGCAGGGTCGCCATGCCGGGATAGGCGGTGCGGCAGGCGAGGTCGGAATAGGCGCCGGGCGCGCCCTGGAAGGCGATTCGGTGGGTCATGCGGCAAGATCCCTGCGGGCGCGGTCGAGGTCTTCCGGGGTATCGACGCCGAAGGGCGCCCGGTCAATCCGTGCCGCACCGATCCGCAGGCCGAGTTCGAGGGCGCGGAGCTGTTCGAGCTTCTCGCGCAGCTCCAGCGGCGAGGGCGGGGCGGCGACGAAACGGTCGAGCGCCGCCCGGCGATAGGCATACACGCCGACATGGTGCCAGAGCGGCCCCGGCCCGGAGGGGATCGGGTGGCGCGAGAAATAGAGCGCCGGGGCGGTGGCCGCATCGCCGAAGCCGCAGGCGGCCTTGACCACCGAGGGGGCGGCGGCTTCCTCCGCCGTGGTGACCGGGGCGACGAGGGTGGCGATGTCGAATCCGGGATCGTCCAGCACGGCGACGAGGTCGCGCAGCGCGTCCGGCGGGAAGCCGGGCAGGTCGCCCTGAAGATTCACCACGATGTCATGAATGCCGGCCGGATCGAGCGCGGCGAGGGCGGCGTGGATGCGGTCGGACCCGCTGGGCAGGTCGGGATCGGTCAGCACCGCCGTGCCGCCCGCCGCGCGGACCGCCTCGGCGATCGCGGATTCGGCGCAGGCGACCGCAACCGGGCCGATCGCGGCCTCCTCGGCGCGGCGGAGAACATGGACGATCATCGGCAGCCCGCCGATCTCGGCAAGGGGTTTTCCGGGCAGCCGGGTCGAACCCAGGCGGGCGGGAATCAGGACGATGGGAGCCGGAATATCTGCCTCCTTGTAGGATATGGGGTCGCCACCATGGTTATCGCTTGTCGCACTTTCCTAAATCGCTATACATCCCCTCGTAAAGCTTTGGAGGGACCGCGCTTATGAGTGATCAGAACCACCCGTCTTCCGGCCACGGCGGCAAGGGCCGCGACCCGCTGCTGCTGAACAAGATTGCCGGGGGCGTCCTCTCGGCCGGGCTTCTGGTCTGGATCGCGATCCACGCCGCCGGGGTGATCACCGGCGAGAAGGATGTGAAAAAGCCGGTCATCAAGACCGCCGAGGCGCCGGTTGCGGCGCAGAGCAGCGGCATTCCCTCCATCGACGGGCTTATCCTCAAGGCCGATGTGAAGAAGGGCCAGGCCTTCGTGCAGCAGCAATGCGCGGCCTGCCACACGCTCAACAAGGGCGGCGCGGCCGGTGTCGGGCCGAACCTCTACGGCGTGATGGGCGACCCGATGTTCAAGAAGGCCGGCTATACCTTCTCCGGCGCGGTGGAGAAGGTGTCGTCCGGCGTCTGGACCTACCAGAAGATGAACGAGTGGCTGGACGATCCGCAGAAATTCGCGCCGGGCACCCGCATGGGCTATTCCGGCATCAAGAACGACAATGTCCGCGCCGATGCGATCGCCTATCTCCGCACGCTGGCGGACAGCCCGATCCCGCTGCCCAAGCCGGGCGCCGGCGGGTCGGCGGTGGCCTCGAAGGGCGCGGCGCCGGCGGGTCTCGATTCCGGCGCGCCGGTGATCGCCACCCTTTACGCCAGCGCCGACGCGGGCAAGGGCCAGGCTTTCTTCCAGCAGCAATGCGCGGCCTGCCACTCAGTGAACAAGGGCGGGGCGAACGGAGTCGGGCCGAACCTGTATGGTGTCGTCGGCGCGCCGATGTTCGCCAAGGCCGGCTATGCCTTCTCCGCCGCCGCGAAGCAGCATGCCGATGGCAAGTGGACGCCGCATGAGCTCGACGAATGGCTCTACGCGCCGATGAAGGCGGTGGCGGGCACGCACATGGCCTATCCGGGGATCAAGAACAACCAGACCCGGGCGGACGTGATCGCCTATCTCAACAAGCAGTCCGACCATCCGGTGAACCTCGCCGCGGCAGCCGGTCCCGCCGCGACGACGGCCGCCGCCGCGGGTGCGGCGCCGACCGGGCTCGATTCCAGCGCGCCTTCAGTGAAGGCGCTGATGGCGAATGCCGCGCCGGCCAAGGGTCAGGCGATGTTCCAGCAGCAATGCTCGGCCTGCCACTCGATCAACAAGGGCGGCGCGAATGGCGTCGGCCCCAATCTCTACGGTGTGGTCGGCGCGAAGATGTTCGCCGCGGCGGGCTACAGCTTCTCTGCGGCCGCGAAGAAGCAGTCGACCGGCGACTGGACCGTGCATGAGCTGAACGAATGGCTCTACGATCCGATGAAGGCGGTGGCGGGCACGCACATGGCCTATCCGGGCATCAAGAACAACGTCGCCCGGGCCAACATGATCGCCTATCTGAACCAGCAGTCCGACCATCCCGAAACCTTCAAATGAGGTTTGATCCGGTCGCCGTGGCCTCGGCCGCGGCGGACGCGGCGGGCGACGTGATCCGCGCGCATTTCCGGGCGCGGATCGATGTCGACACCAAGGCGGATGCCAGCCCGGTGACACTGGCGGATCGCGGCGCCGAAGCCGCGATCCGGCGCGTTCTCGACCAATATTGCCCGGACCATGCCGTGATCGGCGAGGAGATGGGCGGCAAGGAAGGTGGGCGGTTCACCTGGGTGATCGACCCGATCGATGGCACGCGGGCCTTCATCACCGGCCGGCCAGTGTTTGCGACCCTGATCGCGCTGCTGGAACATGGGCGGCCGATACTCGGCTTGATCGACCAGCCGGTGCTTGGCGAGCGATGGCTTGCCCATGAGGGCGAGCTGCGCTTTTCCGGCCCGCATGGCGGTGCGCCGGGGACGCGGATTGTCGCCTCGCTGGCCGAGGCGGAGCTGTCCTGCACCTCGCCCGACATGTTCACCGAACCGCAATTCGGCCGGTTCCGCCGGCTTGCCGGCGCCTGCCGGCGGGTGACCTATGGCGGCGATGCCTATGGCTACGGGCTGCTCGCCTTGGGGCAGATCGATGTCATCGCCGAAGCCGATCTCAAGCCGTGGGACTGGTCGGCGCTGGCCCCGGTGATCGAGGCGGCGGGCGGGGCGATGACCGACTGGCGCGGTGCGCCGCTCACCCTGGAGAGCGACGGCACGGCGCTGGCGCTCGGCAACCCCGCCCTGCTCGGCGACGCCGTGGCGCTGCTCGGCGGATGACAGAGACGATCGTCCATCTGACCGCCGGCGCGGATGATCTTGCGGACTGGCTGGGCCGCTGCGAGGCGCTGCACCGGGTGCTGCGCCCGCATCTCCCCACTGATTATGAAGGGACGATGCGCCGGATCCTGGCCGGGGGAGCAGAAATGGCGCTGCTGCACGAGGCGGGCGTGCCGCGCGCGCTGGCGGTGTTCCGCGCCTTTCACGACACGGCGAACGGGTATCGGTTCTATATCGACGATCTCGTCACCGATGCCCCCTCCCGCAGCGCCGGGCATGGCGCCGCCCTGCTCGGCTGGTGCGAGGCGGAGGCGCGCCGGCGCGGCTGCACCCGGCTGACGCTCGAATCCGGCACCCATCGCGAGCGGGCGCACCGGTTCTATTTCCGCGAGGGCCTCGCCATCACCCTGTTCGGCTTCGCGAAGACGCTGGATTAGAGCGTCATCCGATCAGATGGAATCATCTGATCGGAACGTGCTCTACTCCAGATCAGACCGCGGCGGCGATGCAGGCCGCCAGATCGTCCATCTTCGCGGTGCCGCCGAGATCGGGCGTCCGCGGCGAGGCGGGATCGCCGAGGGCGGTCTCGATCGCGCCCAGCACCAGCGCCGCGGCCTCGGCCTCGCCGAGATGATCGAGCATCATCGCCCCGGCCCAGATCGCACCCACCGGATTGGCGATGCGCTGGCCGAAGATGTCGGGGGCGGAGCCATGCACCGGCTCGAACATCGAGGGGAATTTCTTCTCCGGGTTGAGATTGGCCGAAGGTGCGACGGCAATCGTGCCGGTGACGCCGGGGCCGAGATCGGAGAGGATGTCGCCGAACAGGTTCGAGCCGACGACCACATCGAACCGCTCGGGGCTCATCACGAAGCGGGCCGCGAGAATGTCGATATGGTATTGATCGGCGCGGATCTCCGGATAGTCGGCGCCGATCGCGGCGAAGCGCTCGTCCCAGAACGGCATCGAGTGGAAGATCCCGTTCGACTTGGTCGCCGAGGTGACGTGCGGGCGGCCGAGGCGGCGGGCGAGGTCGAAGGCGTAGCGCAGGATGCGGTCGGTGCCGGCGCGGGTGAAGATCGCGGTCTGCTCGACGAACTCGCGCTCGGTGCCGGCGAACATCCGCCCGCCGATCTGGCTGTATTCGCCCTCGACATTCTCGCGCACCACCCAGAAATCGATATCGCCTGGCTTCTTGTTGGCGAGCGGGCAGGGCACGCCGGGCAGCAGGCGGACCGGGCGCAGATTTACATACTGGTCGAACTCGCGGCGGATCGGGATCAGCAGGCCCCAGAGCGAGATGTGGTCCGGCACGCCGGGATAGCCGACCGCGCCGAGAAAGATCGCGTCGTGGTCGGCAAGCCTGGCGATGCCGTCCTCCGGCATCATCCGCCCGGTGGCTTTCCAGGTTTCGCAGCTCCAGTCGAAATCGCGCCAGTCGAGCGTGAAGCCGCAGGCGGAGGCCGCACGGTCGAGCACCGTGCGGGCCGCCGGGATCACCTCGCGGCCGATGCCGTCACCCTCGATGACGGCGATGCGGTGGCGGCGCGACATCAGTATTCCTCGTCGGCGACATAGGAGCCGATCTTCTGCACGAGGTCGGGGTCGCGCCTGGCGAGCGAGAGGCCATAGATGATCGAGAGGACCAGCACGCCGAGCGCCGCCCAGGGATAGATGTTGTAGGGGTAGGGCTGGCCGGGCTGGATCAGGCCCCAGAGCGGGAACAGCATCAGGATCGTGCCGAGGATGGGGATCAGCGCGTGCTTCACCGGGTTGAACTCGTTGCGGTGGTGGGGAAGCATGTAGACCGGCAGCGCGATGTTGGTGACGAGATAGGTCAGGATCACCGGGATCGTGCCGAGCGAGCCGGTCTCGCCGAAGAGATCGACCGGCTTGATGTTCCAGCCGAAGAAGATGACGATGCCGAGGGCCACCAGCACGTAGCTCCACATCGCGACGAAGGGCGTGCGGTGCTGCGGGTGGATCTTGCCGAAGAAGCGCGGCAGCAGCCCCTCGCGGCCGGAGCTGAACAGGATGCGCGCCTGGCTGTTGGTCAGGCCGAGCAGAGAGGAGAAGATGCTGGTGACGCCGGCGAGATAGGCGATGATCAGGAACGATGCCGCCGAGGCCTTGAACGCGTCGACGAAGGGAATATCCGCCTTGCCGATCGCGGTCGCATTGTTGTGGAAGGCGATCTCGGTGGCATAGGCGAGGAACATGTAGAGAATGCCGATCGACAGCGTGCCGATGATCAGCGCGCGGGGGATGTTGCGCCGCGCGTCGCGGGTTTCCTCGGCGAGGGTTGCCGAGTTTTCCCAGCCGATGAAGAGATAGATCGCGATCGGGAAGCCGAGGCCGATGCCCTTGAGCCCGCCGGAGAGATGGCTCCACTCGAACGGGGCGAGGCTGAGATGACCTGCATTGACCACCAGCATGGTGATCGCGCCGATCAGCAGCAGGGCAAGCTCGAAATAGAAGAACACGGCGGCCCAGGTGGTCGAGAGGGCGACGCCGCGCGAGACCAGGATGCCGACCAGGCCGGTTTCGAGCAGGCTGAGCAGCTGCCAGGGTATGTTCAGGCCGAGGAACAGCTTCAGCGTGTCATGCGCCCAGCCGCCCGAGATCACCACCACCGAGGAGGCGGCGACGACATAGCCGAACACCACGAAAATCGAGGCCGCCGCCCCCGCCGCCGGGCCGAACGCCATGCCGATGAAGGTGACGAAGGAGCCGGTCGAGGGCCGGTATTTCGAGAATTCGGCAAGGGTGTTGGTCAGGAACAGCACCACCACCATGGCGACGAGGATGGTGAGCGGGGCGGCAACGCCGGCGCCGCTGACGATCAGCCCGAAGCCGAAGAAGAAACTCATCGCCGGTGCGATGTTCGCGAGCGTCGAGGCGACGATCTGCGGCAGGCCCAGCGCGTCGCGCTTGAGGCGGTGATGTGAACCCAGAACAGACATGATTTCTCCCGGATTTGTTATTGTCCGGCCACCTTAGCCGACCGGTGGGTGTTAGGCTACCGGCTTGGGCCAACGCCCAGCTTTGGCCAGCGTCGGTGCAGCCAGAGCCACTGGCCGGGACGCTGGCGCACCCAGCGCTCGATCGTCGCGTTCATCCAGGCGGTGCCGGCGGCGATGTCGGCCTCGCGGTCATCGGTCACCTCGATCCGGTGCAACGGCTCGAAGACGATGCGGATGCGCGCGGGGCCGATGCGTTCCGCCCGCACCGGCAGGATCGGGCAGCGAAACTTGCGGGCGAAGACGGCGAGCGCCGGGGCGGTCATCGCATCGATGCCGAACAGCGGCGAGGCAATGCCGTCGTTCAGCTTCTGGTCCATCAGCATGCCGAGAATGCCGCCGCGCACCAGATGGGCATAGGAGCCGCGGGCCCCGGCGGCCCCCTTGGCGAACATGGTGACCGGCTCGCCGGTGGCCTGCTCGCGCAAATCGAGGATCAGGCGGTCGACCGCCGGGTTGGCGGCGGCGCGGTAGAAGAAGGCGAGCCGGACCCCGAGCCGGTGCAGCACCGGCGGGATCAGCTCCCAATTGCCGAAATGCGCGGTGAAGATGAGTGCCGGGCCACCCTGGGCGGCGAGGGCCAGGCAATGCTCGCGGCCGACGATCTCGTAGCCGGGGCCGGCGGCGGTTTCGCGCAGGGCGGCGAGATGGGGAAATTCGCCGGCGGTGCGGGCAAGGCTTTCCCACACCTCGCGGATGATGCGGCTTCGGGCGGCTTCGTCGAGTTCCGGCATGGCGCGGCGGAGATTCTGCTCGGCCACGCGCGAGGTCGGGATCAGCGGGCCGATGCCGCGCCCGAGCGCGCCGGCGAGATTGCTGGCCGCAACCGGGCCGAGGGCGCGGAAGATGCCGAGGAAGACGCGGGCGGCGGTGGTTTCGATCTGGTGCAGGAGGCTCATGTCAGGAACCGATCAAGCGCGGCCGGGTCGTCGAAGGCAAGCCCCGCCTCGATCACCGCGCAGCGCGCGCGGAATGCCGGCGGCAGTTTCACCGCATCCTTCGCGGTGGTGGCGAGGCGGGCGCCGAGGCGGCCGGCCTCGGCGTCGAGCCGGGCGAGATCGGCCGGGCGATAGGCGTGATGGTCGGGAAAGGGCAGCGCGCCGGCGAGCGTGACGCCGGCATCGCGCAGCGACTCGAAAAATTTCTCCGGCCGGCCGATTCCGGCGAAGCCGAGGATTCGGGTGCCGGCGAGTTGCCCGGCATCGCTGACGAGGCGTGCCGTGAGCACCGGCAGGGATGGCGGCAGCGCGGCGCGGGCGCCGGTGCGGTCGGCGCCGATCAGCACGGCGGCGGCGCAGCGCCCGGCGGCGGCGTCGACCGGCTCGCGCAGCGGCCCTGCCGGCAGCAGCCGCCCGTTGCCGAAGCCGGCCCCGCCATCGATGACGAGGAACGACGCGGTCTTCACCAGATCGGGGTTTTGCAGTCCGTCATCCATGACGATGGCGGTCGCGCCGGCGGCGACGGCCATCGCGGCGCCGGCCGCGCGGTCGCGGGCGACGATGGTGGGCGCGGTCGCGGCGAGGAGCAGCGCCTCGTCGCCGACATCGGCGGCGTCGTGCCGGGCGGGATCGACCCGCACCGGCCCGGCGAGGCGCCCGCCATGCCCGCGGGTGAGGGCGAAGACCGTCTCGCCCCGGTCGGCGAGGCGGGCGAGCAGGTGGCGCGCGAGGATGGTCTTGCCGGCGCCGCCGACCCCGGCATTGCCGGCGCAGAAGACGCGCGCGCCGGAGCCGTATCCCGGCCGGGCGACGCGCCTTGCCGTCAGCGCCCGCGTGATCACGCCGAGCGGGGCGAGCAGCGGTGCGGGGAAGGCATCGGTGGTCCAGAAGGCGGGGGCGCGCATCAGGGGGCCTTGTCTGGAACGGTGCGGGCGAGAACGATATGGGCGAGGCGGGCCGGCAGATCGGCGAGCCCGGCGCAGGCGGCGCGGCCGGCGGCGGCCATCGCGGCGCGGCGGGCGGGATCGTCGAGCAGGGTGGCGATGGCGGGGGCAAGATCGTCCGGCCCGGCGAGATCCGCAAGGGCGCCGGCCGCGCGCAGCGTTGCCGCGGCCTCGGCGAAATTCGTCAGATGCGGGCCGGTGAGCACGGGGCAGCCGAGCTGGGCGGCCTCGATCATGTTGTGGCCGCCGATGGGAACCAGCGAGCCGCCGATGAAGGAAACGGCGGCGAGACGGTAGAACAGGCCGAGTTCGCCCAGCGTATCGGCGAGGTAGAGCCCGCCGGCCGCGGGCGCCTCGCCGCGCGAGCGCCGGGAAACCGGCAGATCGCCGGCGAGACCGGCGATGGCGGCGGCGCGTTCGGGGTGGCGCGGCGCGATGATGGTGACGAGGCCGGGCCGGGTTGCACGCAGAATGCGATGCGCGGCGATCACCGGCGCATCCTCGCCCGGATGGGTGCTGGCGGCGAGGATGAACGGGCCGGCCGCGGCGGCGGCGAGAGCGGCGCGCGCGGCGGGGTCGTCCGGCAGGTCGGGGGCGGCGAATTTCAGGTTGCCCCAGGTCTCGACGCGGGTGAGGCCGAGGCCGCGCAGGGCGTCGGCATCCGGCGCCGATTGCGCGGCGATCAGCTGGAACCCGCCGAACAGGGCGCGGGCGAGGCGCGGGGCGCGGCGCCAGCGCGCGGCGCTGCGGGCGGACAGGCGGGCATTGAACAGGAAGCGGGGAATCCGCCGCGCGTCGAGCCCGGCGAGCAGGTTCGGCCAGATCTCGGATTCGAGGAACACCGCCGCGTCCGGCCGCCAATGGTCGAGAAAGCGCGCGGCATGGGCGGCGACGTCGAGCGGGACGAACTGGTGCAGCGCCCGCGCCCGCGACTGGGCAAGGGCGGCGGCGGTGCGGGTGCCGGTGGTCAGCAGCACGGTTGCCCTGTCGTCTGGTGCGCCGTCGGCCAGGGCGTCGATCATGCCGAGGGCGGACATCGTCTCGCCCATGCTGGCGGCATGGACCCAGACGAGCCGGCCCGGCGGTCGCGCGATCCCGGCGATGCCGTGGCGCTCCGGCAGGCGGGCGGCGATTTCCTTGCCGCGCCGCGCCCGCCGCGCCAGCCAGAGCGGCAGCAGCGGCGCGATCGCGGCGGTGGCGAGGCGATAGGCGGTCAGGGCCGGCGGCATCGGGCGAGCGCCTCGTCCAGCGTGCGGCTCATCTCGGCCTCGATCTGCGGCAGGGCGGTCGCCCAGTCGTCGCGCGGCACGGCGATCGGCGCCGCCGCGACCAGTGCGCCGCGGCCGAAGGGCAAAGGCAGGCGCATCGAATCCCAGCTGTCGAGCCCGATGGCGCGGCTGGTGGCGGCACCGGCGCAAACGACCGCCGCGCCGGTCAGCGCCGCGAGCTGGGCGACTCCCGCCGCCGCCCGCCGCCGCGGGCCGCGCGGCCCATCCGGCGTGATCACCACCGGGTGCCCGGCGCGCACCAGCCGGGCGAGTTCGAGCATCCCCGCGGCGCCGCCGCGCGAGGAGGAGGCCGAGATCGCTTCGAGCCCGAACCGGCGCAGCGCGTTGACCACGAGCTGGCCGTCGCGGTGGCGGCTGGCCAACATGTGGATCGTCGGCGCATCCGCCGGGCGGCGCAGGGCGCGCATCGCCGCCGGCATCGAGGGCAGGCATTCGTGCCAGCAGGCGACGATTACCGGGGCGCCGGCGCCGACCGTGTCGAGCAGGGGCGCGGCATCGAACCGCCAGCGCGTGGTCCACAGGCTGAAGCCAAGCACAGCGCCGATCGCTTCGCCGATCCGGGCCTGGACGGCGGGCGACTGGGTGCGGGATTTCAGGGCGCGGATCATCGCGGTGGCGGTAGCACCTGCCGGGGGCGGCGTCATCCGGCTGCGGGGGCATGGGTGCAGGGCGGCCGGTTCTTGGCGAGCAGCGTGGCGAGGTCGCGGAACGCCGCCTCGCGCGGGTCGGAGCCGCGCCAGGCGAGCACGATCGTCCGCCCGGCATTCGTGTCGTCGAGCCGGCGGCAGACCACGAGATCGCGCAGCTCGGGCCGTGCGACCACCGCGAGTTCGGGCAGCAGCGAGTAGCCCTCGCCGGCGGCGATCATCTGCCAGAGCGTCTCCAGGCTGGTGGCGTGCCGGGTGACCGGCTTCGCATCGCAGAGGGAGAGCGCATGGTCGCGCAGGCAGTGGCCCTCTTCGAGGAGGAGCAGGTCCTGGGTCGGCAGGTCGTCGAGCATCAGCTGGCGCAGGCCGGCGAGCGCGTGGCCGGGCGGGGCGGCGAGCTGGAACGGCTCGAAGAACAGCGGGGCCGTGCCGAAGCGGCCGCGCGGCACCGGGGCGGCGAGCAGCACGACGTCGAGCGTGCCATCCGCCAGCCGTTCCAGCAGCCGCGCCGTCCGTCCCTCGGTAAGGCGCAGCGACAGGTCCGGCCGCACCGCGCGCAGCAGCCGCAGCAGCGCCGGAAGATAATAGGGGCCGAGCGTCTCGATCGCGCCGAGGCCGAGCGTGCCGGCCAGCCCCTCCGGCTGATCGTGCGAGAGGGTGAGGAGGTGGCGGGCCTCGGCCATCACCCGTTCGATCTGCGCCAGCAGGGCGGTGCCGGCCGGGGTGAGCGTCACCCGCCGCCGCCCGCGTTCGAACAGGGTGACGCCGAGGATCGCCTCGAGCTTGCGGATCTGCTCGGACAGCGCCGGCTGGGAAACGCCGCAGCGCTCCGCCGCCTGGCCGAAATGCCGCAGTTCGGCGACGGCCTGGGCGTATTCCAGATCCCGCAGCGACAGGCCGGCAAGCGAGCGGGGCAGTTCGTCGAGTTGGGTGGTCATGCCCCCTGTCTAATCGATTTTCCCGACCGAAGAACCCTGTCATAGATAATTCCTATGCTGTGGCGCGAGGGCGGCTGGCGGCTTGAAGCGCATGGCGGGGAGTCCCATTCCATGAAGATGGGCCATGAGAGAGGGGCGGTTTCGCCCCCGACGGCAGCGATACGACGAAAGGAGGCTCGCATGACGGACTGGACGGCAACGGGACGTGAGGCCGCGGACCGGCTGGGCGGCGAGTTCGACCGCTTCCAGCACGAATTCGAGGCGCTGCGCGCGCGGCTGGCCGGGCTGGCCGGCGAGATCGCGGGCAAGGCTGGCGATCATGCCGCTTCGGACGCGCAGACCGGCGCGCAGACCGGTGTGCAAGCTGGCGCCCAGGCCGGCACCCAGGCTTTCACCGAGTTGCGCGCTGCCCTCGATGGCCGGCTCGCCGGCATCGAGCGCGATATCGAGACGCTGAGCCGCGCCCTGCGCGTGCAGGGCGGCGCGGTGGCCGGGCGGATCGAGGACACGGTGCGGGAGAAGCCGCTGGCGGCGCTGGCGATGGCGGCCGGGCTCGGCTTCGTCGCGGCGCATCTGTTCCGCCGGCGCCGGGCGCCGTGAGCGCCGGGCCGGACCCGGCGGGGCGCTGAGGTGCTGCGCGGTCTCGTCGAGCTGTTCGATGGCGCGACCCTCCGGCGGCTTGGAGTGAGGATCGGCCTTGCGGCGGCTGCGCTGGCGCTGCTGCTGGCCGGACTCGGCTTCCTGCTCGCCGCCGCGACGGAGGCGCTCGGTGCGGCCATCGGTCCCGTGCATGCGGCGTTGGCGCTCGGCGGTGGGCTGATCCTCGTCGCGGTCGGGCTGCATGCGGTGGGCACCTATCGCTGGCGCCACCGCAAGCGCGCGTTGGCCGAGGCGGCGCGGGCCGGGGTGTGGCGCGAGGGTCTGGCCGTGGCGCTCGCGCTGCTCCGGCGCGATCCGGCGAAGATGGTGCTGGCCGGCCTCGTGCTGGGGGCGCTGGCCGAATATCTGCAGGGACGCGAACCGGACGATGCCGCGCCGCCATAATCCGGGGCGGCGGCTTGGACTCGGGTGCGGTTTGGCGTAAGACGGCCGCACCATAAACATTCATTAACGGAGCTTGCCGCATGCTGCGGCTGTCCATGCCCGTGCGAGCGGCGCTTGCCCGGCTAACCCTCCCCGTGATGCTGATGGCGTCGCTCGCCCTGGTTCTGGCCGGCCGCGCCGACCGGCACCTCGGAGATTTCCTGCGTACCCAGGTGGACGACGCGCTGGCGCCACTCTATCGCGCCGCGATCGCGCCGGTCGCCGCCCTCGAGAGCGACCGCGGGGCGCTGGGCTCCTGGCTGCACCTGCGCGCCGGCTATGCCGAGCTGGCCCGGCAGAACCACGAGCTGCGGCGGTGGCGCGCGGTGGCGCTCGCGCTCGAAGCGCAAAATGAATCGCTGAAATCCCAGCTTCATTATGTCCCGACGCCGACGCCCTCCTTCTTCACCGCGCGGGTGATCGCCGATCTTGGCGGGTTGTATTCCCGCTCGGTGCTCGTCACCCTGCCGCGCGAGCCGGGCGATGTGCACGATGCCGTGGCGATGGACGGGGCCGGCGTGGTCGGCCGCGTGATCGAGTCGGGCTCGCGCTCGGCGCGGGTGCTGCTGATCACCGACCTGAACAGCAAGGTGCCGGTCGCGATCGGCCCCGGCGGCGCGCGGGCGATGATGATCGGGCAGAATACCGGTGCGCCGCGGCTGCTCTACTGGGCGCCCGGCACCCCCCCGCGCGAGGGGGCGATCGTGCTGACCAGCAGCGTCGGCGGGGTGTTTCCGAACGGTCTGCCGATCGGGATCGTGCATTACGCGGGGCGCAACGACCCGGTGGTTGTGCCGTTCGCCCAGATGGACAGCCTGCGGGTGCTGCGCATTTTCGAATATGGCGCCGATGGTGTCGGCGGTGGCGGCAACACGGCGGGCGTGCACGCGCCGGGGGCGGCGTGAGGCGGGGATTCGCCCGCGGATGATGGATCTGGCAGAGGTCATGCGCGCGCTCGACCGCGCGGCGCGGGCGACGTTGCCGACCGCCGTGATCGTCGTGGTGGTGGTTCTGCTGGCGCTGCCGGGACTGTTTCCGGCGGCATCGGACGTGCGGGCGGGGTTCGTGATGTCGTCGGTATTTTTCTGGACGATCTACCGTCCGGCGGCGCTGCCCGCGCCGGTGGTCGCACTGATCGGGGTGCTGCTCGGCCTGATCGGCGACGTGCCGCTCGGCGTCTGGTCGGTGCTGCTGCTGCTTGAACAGGCGGTTGCCGGCATGTCGCGCCGGATCCTGCTGCGGCAGGGGTTCATGGTGATCTGGCTGGCCTTTGCCGGCTGCGCGCTCGCGGTGGTGACGCTCGAATGGCTGGCGCGGATGCTGCTGACATTCTCCACCTTGCCGGTGTTGCCAACCGTTCTGGAATTCGTCACCTGCGTGCTGATCTATCCGCTCGTGGTCGTGCCGCTGGCGCGCGCCCATGCCGGGCCGGCCGCGCCGGAACAGGCCTGAGCGGCGATGAAACGCGAACGCGAGATTCGCCCGATCTTCACCCGCCGCGCCCTGCTGCTCGGCGCCGCCGAACTCGGCGCCTTCGGCGTGCTCGGCACCCGCCTCTACCGGATGCAGGTGGTCGAGCACGGCAAATACGCGACGCTGGCGAAGCACAATTCCATCAACGAGCGTCTCGTCGCACCGATGCGCGGGCTGATCACCGACCGCTATGGCGCGCTGCTCGCCAGCAACAAGCGTCACTGGCGGGCGATGTTCATGATGGTCGAGGCGCCGGACCCGGCGGCGGTGATCACGCGCTTTGCCGGGATCGTCGGCCTCGATCCGGCCGAGACGGCGCGGATCATCCGCGAGCTGAAGGGCAAGCCGCACTATATCCCGCTGCTTTTGAAAGATTATCTGGACTGGCAGGACATGGCGCGGATCGAGGTCCACGCGACCGACCTGCCGGGCGTCTTCGTCGATGTCGGGGCCTCGCGGGTGTATCCGTTCGGCGCGCAGATGGCCCATGTGGTCGGCTATGTCGCACGGCCGACCCAGGCGGAGGCCGCCGCCAATCCGCTGCTCGCCCTGCCGGGGATGCGGGTGGGGCGCGCCGGCATCGAGCGGGTGCGCGACATGGCGCTGCGCGGCACGCCGGGCATCGTGCAGACCGAGGTGAACGTCCACGGCTCCGTGGTCCGCGTGCTGGACCGCGACAACGGCGTGCAGGGCCGCACGGTGCAGACGACGCTCGATGCCGGCCTGCAATCGATCGCGGCGCAGCGGCTCAGCGGGCAGTCGGGTGCCGCGGTGATGATCGACACCGAGAACGGCGAACTGCTGACGCTGTCGAGCGAGCCGGGGTTCGATCCGACGCTGTTCGATACCGGCGTGCCGGAGACGGTCTGGAAATCATGGATGTCCAACCCGAGGCACCCGATGAGCGACCGGGCGACGCGCGGGCTCTACGCGCCGGGTTCGACGTTCAAGCCCTGCACCGCGCTCGCGGCGCTGGAGGCCGGGGTGATCACGCCGGATACCAGGTTCTTCTGCCCCGGCTATCTCAAGCTCGGCAATCACACCTTCTATTGCTGGGACCATTACGGGCATGGCCACATCAACGTGGTCACCGCCCTGCAACAGAGCTGCGACGTGTTCTTCTACCATGCGGCCCTGCTGGTCGGGATCGACCGGATGGCGGCGATGGGAAGGCGGCTCGGGCTGATCGGCAAGCCGCCGATCGGCCTGCCGGCCGTCTCCGAGGGGTTTCTGCCCACCGCCGCCTGGGCGCGCCGCCGCCGGCTGGTCTGGACCAAGGGCAATACCGTGATCCAGGGCATCGGGCAGGGCTATACCCAGGTGACGCCGCTGGGGCTGGCCACGATGACGGCGCGGATCTCGACCGGTCGGGCGGTGGAGCCGCATGTCGCGCGGGGGATCGGGCGGAACCTTCTGCATCAGGACACGCCGGACCGCTGGCCGGATCTCGGCCTCGACGAACGCAGCCTCGCCGCGGTGCGCCAGGGGATGTTCGACGTGGTGAACACCACCAAGGGCACCGCCTATGCCGCGCGCCTCGCGCTGCCGGGGGTGTTCATGGCCGGCAAGACCGGCACGGCGCAGGTGCATGACAACACCCAGGCAGAGGAAAAGGCCAACCTGAACGACGCGACGCTGCCCTGGAAATTCCGCCCGAACGCCTTCTTCATCGCCTTTGCCCCGGCGCACGCGCCCCGGGTGGCGGTGGCGGTGGCGGTGGAGCATGGCGATGAGGGGGCGACCGCGGCGGCCCCGATCGCGCATGACCTCGTGACCGCGGCGCTGACCCGCGACCTGCGGGCCGCGCCGCCCGGCACCGTGATCGAGACGCCGGCCGAGGCCAGCGCGGGCGGGAACGGACCCGCATGACCCCGTTGCTGACCGACAAGACCTACCGTCCCTATTACGAGCGCGGGACCGGCATTCCGGCCAAGCTGCTGCGGATGAACTGGCTGTTCGTTCTCGCCTGCTGTGCGGTGGCGGGCATCGGCTATGCGGCGCTCTACTCGGCCGCGGGCGGGCATGGCCTGCCTTATGCCACGCCGCAGATCGAGCGCTTCTTCGCGGCACTGATCATGATGATCGGGATCGCGATGGTCGATATCCGGCTGATCGCGAAACTGGCCTGGCCGCTTTACGGGCTCGGGCTGGTGCTGCTGGTCGCGGTCTGGAAGTTCGGCCATGTCGGGCTCGGCGCCAAGCGCTGGCTCGATGTCGGCGGCGTGCACGTGCAACCCTCGGAGCTGATGAAGCTGTTCCTCGCACTCGCGCTCGGCGCCTGGTTCCAGCGCGCGAGCCACGAGCAGGTCGGCAATCCGCTGTTCCTCGTCCCGCCGGCGCTGACCGTCCTGCTGCCCGCGGTGCTGATCCTGAAGGAACCCAATCTCGGCACCGCCGTCATCACCATGAGCATCGGCGGCGCGGTGATGTTCGGCGCCGGGGTGCGGTGGTGGAAATTCGCGATCGTGCTGGCGCTCGTCGCCGTGATCGCGCCCTTCGCCTATCACCACCTGCATGGCTACCAGAAGGAGCGGATCCTCACCTTCCTGCATCCGGGGCGCGATCCGCTCGGCGCCGGCTACAACATCATCCAGTCGAAGATCGCGCTCGGCTCGGGCGGGATGTGGGGGCAGGGCTATCTGCACGGCTCGCAGAACCAGCTGAATTTCCTGCCCGAGAAGCAGACCGATTTCGTCTTCACCATCATCGCCGAGGAATTCGGCTTCGCCGGCTCGGCGGTGCTGCTCTCCATCCTGCTCTCGATGGTGGCGATGGCGACCTACACGGCGCTGCGCTGCCGCCACCAGTTCGGCCGGCTGGTGGCGATCGGCATCTCGACGAACCTGTTCCTGTATTGCTTCGTCAACCTGGCGATGGTGATGGGGCTCATTCCGGTGGGCGGCGTGCCGCTGCCGCTGGTCTCCTATGGCGGCTCGGCGCTGACCGCCGTGATGCTCGGATTCGGGGTGCTGATGTCGGTGCACGTCCACCGCGACGTCGAGTTCGAGGCCACCGACAGCCAATAGGTCTGCACGAGCACGCCATCCGCTCCGCAAGGATCGTAAAGGCCCTTACGCCTGTCGAGGCGGGACGGCGCATGGGTGATGCTCAAAACATGTATTTTGAATCCATGTTTTTAGGCGTATAAACCTGCATACGATATACATCTTTAATCGGGGTCCGCCCCACGTCGCAGGAAGAGATTGCCCATGCCCGCTCCGCTGTCCGACCGCACCGTCGCTCTCATCAAGGCCACCGTGCCCGCGCTTGAACAGCACGGGCTGGCCATCACCCGCCGGATGTATGAGCTGATGTTCCGCAACCCGGCGATCGCCGAGCTGTTCAACCAGTCGCACCAGGATGGTGCGGCCGCGCAGCCCAGGGCGCTGGCCGGCGCCGTGCTGGCCTATGCGCGGCATATCGACGATCTCGCGCCGCTCTCGGGCGCGGTCGAGCGGATCGCGCAGAAGCATGTCGCGCTGAACATCCTGCCCGAGCATTATCCGCATGTGGCGACCGCGCTGCTCGCGGCCATCGGCGATGTGCTGGGCGATGCGGCGAGTGCCGAGATCCTCGCCGCCTGGGGCGAGGCCTACTGGTTCCTTGCCGAGGTGCTGGTCGGCCGCGAGGCGTCGATCTATCGCGATCTCGCCGCTGCCCCCGGCGGCTGGAACGGCTGGCGGGATTTCGTGATCGAGGCGGTCGTGGAGGAGAGCAGCGTCATCCGCTCCTTCACCCTGGTGCCTGACGATGGCGGGCCCGTGCTGCGGCACCGCCCCGGCCAGTATCTCGGCTTCGCCTTCGACGTGCCGGGCATCGGCGCGCAGCGGCGCAATTATTCGATCTCCTGTGCGCCGAACGACCGCGCCTATCGCATCACCGTCAAGCGCGAGGCGATGGGGCGGATCTCCAACTGGCTGCACGGCCATGCAAGGCCCGGCACGATGCTGCGGGTGGCCGCGCCGGCGGGCGACTTCTTCCTCGATCCCGCATCGACGGCACCGGTCGCCCTGGTCAGCGGCGGCGTCGGCCTCACGCCGATGGTCAGCATGCTGGAGACAATCGTGGCGACGACGCCGCACCGGCCGGTCTTCTGGGTGCATGGTGCGCTGAACGGAAGCGTCCATGCCATGCGCGAGCATGTCCGCGCGCTGGAGGCGCAGGCGCCCGGCGTCTCGACCGCGACCTTCTATGCCGAGGCCGCGGCGGCGGATCGGCTGGGCGTCGACTACGATCACGAAGGTCTCGTCACCGCCGCCTTCCTGCACGCGCATGTGCCGGCGGAGACGGTGTTTCATGTCTGCGGGCCGAAGCCCTTCATGCGCGCGGTGATCGGCGGGCTCGCCGCGCTCGGCGTGCCGGGCGAGCGTCTGCGCTTCGAGTTCTTCGGCCCGGCGGACGAGGACCCGGCCGCTTTGTTCCAGACGGAAGCAGCCTGAGCCGGACAGTCTCGCTGCCTCTTGTGCCGCCCGGATGCGCGTTGCAGGATGCGCCCGGGCGGCAACGATCCGCCCCATCATGGAGGAAACGAAGATGGCCGGATCACTGCGCGCCGAGATTCCCGTTACCGAACTGCTGAAGGACGACCCGAAGAACTGGGGCCGCTGGGGGCCGGACGACGAGGTCGGCGGGCTCAACTTCCTCACCAGCGAGGAGGTGCTGCGCGGCGTGCAGTCGGTGAAGCAGGGCAGGACCTTCACCTTGCAGATCCAGATGTGCCACCCGAAGGGCGATCCGGTCTGGCCCGGCCGCAAGGACCCGGTGCGGATCAACGTGATGGACAAGGGCCATTACATGTGCGGCAAGGGCCCGGTGTTTCCCGGCCATGCCGAATACGCCGACGACGTGCTGTTCATGTATCTGCAGGGCTCGACGCAGTATGACGCGCTCGGCCATGTCTGGTGCGATGACACGCTCTACAACGGTTACGACGCGCGCACCACGGCGGGCGGCATGACCAAGGCCAGCGTGCTGCCGATCGCCGAGCGCGGCATCGTCGGCCGCGGCATCCTGATCGACATGGCCCGCCATCGCGGCAAGCCCTGGCTGGAACGCGCCGAGACCTTCACCCACGAAGACCTGATGGCGGCAGCCGAGAAACAGGGCACCAGAATCGAGAAGCACGACATCCTGATCATCCGCACCGGCTGGATCGGCTCCTACTACAAGCGCGAGAAGGACGAGTTCTACAAGGATTTCATGGAGCCGGGCCTGACCTATTCCAAGGAGCTGGTGAAGTGGTTCCACGAGATGGAGATCCCCAATCTCGTCACCGACACGATCGCCAACGAGATCACCGCCGACCCGGTTTCCGGCGTGGTGCTGCCGCTGCACAACGCGCTGATGCGCAATCTCGGCGTCACCTTTACCGAAATCGCCGCCCTCGACGACCTCGCCGATGATTGCGCGAAGGACGGGCAGTGGACCTTCCTCTACACCGCAGCGCCGCTCAAGGTCGTCAACGGCACCGGCGCGCCGGTGAACCCCGTCGTGATCAAGTAAGGACGCCTGGATGAGCATCTACGACGAGAAACCCTGGCTCGCGCTCTACGATGCGGGCCAGCCCGCAGAGATTGCGCCCGATTTCACCGATGCGCTGGCGATGTTCCGCGCCGCCGTGGCGCGGGCACCGCAGGCGCCGGCCATCCTCTATTTCGACGGCCGGATCAGCTACGCCGAGCTTGACCGGCTGAGCGACGGGCTGGCTGGCTATCTCGCGGCGCACGGCTTCGGCGCGGGGGACCGGCTGGCGGTCTACCTGCAGAACGTGCCGCAATTCGTCATCGCCATTCTCGGCGCCTGGAAAGCGGGGGGAATCGCGGTGGCGGTCAACCCGATGAACCGCGCGCGGGAAATCGGCATCCTGTTCGCCGACTGCACGCCGAAGGCGGTCGTCTGCCACGACACCACCTGCGACGAGACGGTGGGCGCGCTGGAGCCGGGGTTACGACCGCAGATCGTGCTGACCACCTCGGCCCTCGCCTTCCAGACCCGCAACGACAAGCGCGTCTTCGCCGGGATGCAGCGCGTGGCCTGCGCCGGGGCGGTCGATTTCGAGACGGCGATCGGGGCGGGCGGGGCGCTGCCGCCCACCCCCGCCTGCAAGCCGGACGACATCGCCTTCCTCGTCTACACTTCGGGGACGACCGGCGTGCCGAAGGGGGCGATGAACACCCATGGCAACGTCACCTTCAACGCCCAGACCTATCGTGACTGGATCGGGCTCGGCGAGGGCGCGCCCATCCTCGGCATCGCGCCGCTGTTCCACATCACCGGGCTGATCGGCCATATCGCCGCCGCCTTCATCACCGCATCCCCGTTGATCCTCGCCTATCGCTTCGAGCCGGGGGTGATGCTGGACGCGATCGAGGAACACAAGGCGGCGTTCACCATCGGCGCGATCACCGCCTTCATCGCGATGATGAACCACCCGGACGCCGCCCCCGCCAAGCTCGCCTCGATGACCAGGATCTATTCCGGCGGCGCGCCGATCCCGCCCAGCGTGGTCACCGCCTTCCGCGAGACATTCGGGCACTACATCCATAACGGCTACGGGCTGACCGAAACCAACTCGCCCACGCATGTCGTCCCGCTGTCGCGCGAGGCGCCGGTCGATCCGGCCTCGGGCGCGCTGTCGATCGGGGTGCCGGCCTACAACACCATCTCCTGGATCTGCGACGACGAGGGGCGGGAGTTGCCGGTGGGCGAGGTCGGCGAGATCGTCAGCCAGGGGCCGATGATCGTGCCGGGCTACTGGAACAAGCCGGACAAGACCGCCGAGGCGATCCGCAACGGCCGCTTCCATACCGGCGATGTCGGCTTCATGGATAAGGACGGCTGGTTCTACCTGGTCGACCGCAAGAAGGACATGATCAACGCCGCCGGCTACAAGGTCTGGCCGCGCGAGGTGGAGGACGTGCTCTACACCCATCCCGCGGTGCGCGAGGCGGCGGTGGTGGGCATCGCCGACGCCTATCGCGGCGAGACGGTGAAGGCCGTGATCAGCCTGCGGCCGGGGACGCAGGTGACGCAGGAGGAGATCGTCGCCTTCTGCAAGGAGCGCATGGCCGCCTACAAATATCCGCGCCTGGTCGAGATCATCGACGACCTGCCCAAGACCGTGACGGGCAAGATCCTGCGCCGGGAGCTGCGCGGGTAGAACGATCGGGTTGAACTACTTAAGGTAGAATAATATGATGCCGTCCTCACGCATGGGGGCGGCATCGTGTCCACATTCGAACTCATCGCGCCGGATGCGATCGGGCTGATCGAGGGGCTGACGCTGTCCTCCCTCGGCGGCGTGCCGCCCGGCGGGTTCGCCCTCGCCGGGCTCGCCGCCAGTGCCGCGACGACTGTCACCCTCTCCGGCGGCTACGGGTTTTCCGCCAGCACCGCCGGCGGGGCGAGTGTGTCGCAGGGCGGCGGCGCGATCACCCTGAGCGGCAGTGCGACGCAGGTGAACGCCGCGCTGGCGAGCCTCGCGCTCAGCGCCGCGACTTCCGGCACCGGGACGATCGCCATCACCGCGGCGAGCGGCGGGACGACGCTGTCCTCCTCCGTTGCGGTGCGCGCCCTGCCGGATTCGCCGCCCGCCTTCGTGGCGCCGCCCGCCGCGCTCACCCTCGCCGCCGGCAGCGCGCAGACGCTCGGCCTCGCGATTGCCGATGATCCCGCTTCCCTGCTCGCCGGATTCGGCCTCGGCGGCGAAACCCTCACCGTCAGCCTGATCGCCGATACGGGCGCGTTCCTGCTCGATGCCGCGTCCGTTGCGGCGATCGGCGTTGCCGGCAATGGCACCGGCACTCTGGTGCTGAGTGCCGCGGCGAGCGACCTCGCCGGTCTCGCCAGCGCGCTCGACGCGGTGCGCTTCGCCGCCACGGCAGCGGGCACGCTCGAATACGTGCTCCGCCAGTCCGGCGGCGTGCTGCCCGATGCGGTGACCAATTGCGGCCTGAGCATCGCCGTCACCGGCACGGTCGCCGGCGGGAGTGCGGGCTGGGCCGGCGGCGTCGGGGACTGGCAGAGCGCGGCGGACTGGTCCGGCGGGGTGGTGCCGGGCGTGGGCACGGATGTGACGCTCGGCAACGGCGCGGCGATCGGCGGCGAGGGGCTCGGCGCGGCGCTGGACGTGGCGGCCGGCGCATCGGTCGGGCTCGACGGGGCGTTCGGCGTCGCCACGGCGACGTTCGGCAGCGGTGCTACGGTCGCCATCGATGGCGCGCTGTCGATCGCCGGCGGGCTTGTGCTCGATGCCGCGACGCTGGTGGTCGGCGGCTCCGGCACGCTCGATGCCGCCGGGATCACGATCGGCGCGGATGGCGCGCTCGTCGCCTTCGACGCGCTCGCGGCCGGCGGGCTCGCGGCGTCGGGAACGGCGCTGCTGCCCGGCGGCGGCACGCTGGCCGGCGCGCTCGATCTCGCGTCCGGCGGCGTGGTGGATTTCGCCGGCACGCTGCAAGCCGACGCCGCAGCGCTCGCCACCGGGTTCGACGCCATCTCCCTCGCCGCCGGCAGCACGCTCGAAGGGGCGGGGCTGCTGCTGGCGGGCAATTTCAGCGAGCCAGAAACCATTGTCGGGCCCGGCACCATTCTCGCCCCCGGCCCGGCGCCGCTCGCCATCGCCGCCGGCAGCATCGGCGGCGGGGTCGATCTCGCGATCGCGCCGGGCGGCGTGCTGGAGCTGGGCACGGTCTCGCCGCTCTACGGCGTGTTCAACGCAACACCGGTGACCGTCGGCGCCGACGCCACGATCAGCTTCGCGCCGGGGGCCAGCACGGCGCAGGACGCCACCGCCTATGCCAGCACGCTCGGCGAGCAGGGCGGGGTCCTGGTGCTCGACAGCCCGGCCGATTTCGCCGCCACCCTGGCCGGCTTCGCCCCCGGCGACCGGATCGTCCTGCCCGGCCTCACCAGCCTGTCGGTGCTCAACGTCTCGACCACCGGGTTCGAGGTCGCGGGCCTCGTCGCCGGCAACACCACGCAGAGCGAGATCATCACCATCCATGCCGCGATCCCCGCCGGGGTGGCGCCGGTGGTGGAGACGGACCAGGCCGGGGATGCGGT
Organism: Acidiphilium sp. 20-67-58; assembly: GCF_002255515.1. Classification (NCBI taxonomy): domain Bacteria; kingdom Pseudomonadati; phylum Pseudomonadota; class Alphaproteobacteria; order Acetobacterales; family Acidocellaceae; genus Acidiphilium; species Acidiphilium sp. 20-67-58. Next base: position 41,326 of record NZ_NCAS01000016.1, read on the forward strand.
GATCGGCCTGCGCGCCGCCACGGCCGCGCTGACGCTGAACGACGTGCCGGCCGCCGGCGCCTCGATCGAGGCGGTGAACGGTGTCGCGACACCGCTGATTGGTCTCGGCCTGCTGGTGCCGAGCAACGGCACGGCGGGGCTGCAACTCACCGTCAGCGCGGTTCATGGCGAGATCGTCGGCGCGGGTGGGACGGCCGCCGCCTCGCTGGTGCTGAGTGCGGCGACCGCGCTGGCGATGAACGCGGAACTCGCCGCTCTCGTCTACACCGCGCCGGGCGGCGGCACGGGCGATGTGCTGAACTTCGCCGGCGGCACCGGGCTTGCCGGGCTGAGTGCCGCGATCGGCATCGCGCTTGCCGCTCCCGGCACGCTCGATTTCTCGGGCACCGATGGCAGCCTGTTCAATGCCGGCTCGTCCTGGCGGGGCGGTGTGCCGCCGGCCAATGGCGATCTCGTGGTGTTTGCCAGCCATGCCGGCGCCCCGCTCCTGGTGGTGGGGCCCGGCGCCGCCAGCAGCGCCTCGGTCGCGGGCGGCTATGATTTCACCGGCACGATCGACCTGCCGAGCACCGGGGCCGCACTCGATATCGGCGCGGGCGGGATCGCGCTGTTCGATGCCGGCGCGGTGGTCACGCTCGGCGGCGGGGCGATGGTGGGCGATGCCGCCGGGGCGGGCACGCTGGGCGTTGCCGGGCGGCTCGACGCGGCGGGGACGATCGCCATCGCCGGCAGCGCGGCGGCGGGCAGCCGTCTCGATGTCTCCGGCAGCATCGCCGCCGCTGCACTGGTTCTCGGCAGCGGCGCGGCCGGCACCTTCGACCTGACCGGCGCTGCCGCGTTCGGCGCGGCGACGATCGATGGCTTCGGCGCGGTGACGGCGGTGGGCACCGCGGCACTCGGTTTCGGCACGTTCACGCTGGCGGGCGGCACGGTCGGGCTCGCGGGCGATGCGAGCCTCACCCTCGGCCCCGCGACCATCGCCGCGGGCGCCCTGCAACTTGCGGGATCCGCCCGGCTGTCCGGCACCGCCGGGCTCGATCTCGCCGGCGGCACGCTGGCGATCGGCGGGCTCGCCGCGGCATCGCTCGGCGGCGCGCTGGTGCTGGGCGGCGGTGCGGCGCTCGCGGTCGGCGGCACGCTCGATGCCGCCTCCCTGCTCGATTCGGGTGCTGCGACCCTTGCCGGCGGCACGCTCGCCCTTGCCGGCGCCGCCACGCTCGCGGCGGGGGCGGCGCTGACCCTTGAGGGCGGCGCGCTGCGCGCCGCGGCGATCAGCCTTGCAGCCGGTGCCACGCTCACCGGATATGGGCTGATCGGCACGATCGGCGCGCCCGGGCTCATCCCGGTCGATGCGGCGGGCACGCTGGAAGCGTCCGGCGGTACGCTGGCTTTGGGCGGCACGCTGGCCGGCGGCGCCACCATCGCGGCGGGTGCGGTGCTCGACCTCGCGGGGCCGGCCACGGGCGGCAGCATCGCCTTTGCCGGCGCCGATGGCACCCTTGCGATCAACGACGTCGCCGCGATGACCGATCCGGTGGTGAACATGGCCTCCGGCGACGCGATCGACCTGATCGGCGTCGCCCCCTCGCTGGTCAGCGATGCCGGCGGCACGCTCACGGTGAGCGGGCAGGGCGGGTTCGGCCTCGCCGAGGCGGCGGCGCAGGCGGCGATCGCGATCGGGACGGACGGGTTCGGCGGCACTTATGTCACCGTGGGCGGCGCCATGCCCTGCTTTGCCCGCGGCACGCGGCTGCTGACCGCGGACGGGTATCGGCCGGTCGAGACGCTGCGTCCCGGCCATCGGCTGGTGACCGAGGGGGGCGGCACGGAACCGATCGTCTGGATCGGCTCGCGGACGATCGACCTTTCGCGCGACGAGGCGGCGCCGCTGCTGCACCCGGTGATCATCACGCCGGGCGCTTTCGGCCCCGGCGTGCCGGCTTGCGCGGTGACGCTCTCGCCGCTGCACGCGGTGCTGGCGGGCGATGGCCTGGTCCCGGCCTCGCTGCTGGTGAACGGCGCGACCGTGCTGCGCGACTGTTCGCGGTTTGCCGTGACCTATTACCATGTCGAACTCGCCCGCCATGCGGTGATCCGGGCGGAAAACCTGCCCTGCGAGACCTATCGCGACGATGGCAACCGCGACCGCTTCGCGGTGGCGCTCGGCGTGCCGGGCGCGCCGGCGTCGTCCTGCCGCCCGGTCGTCACGTCCGGCGCGGCGTTGCTGGCGGTCCGGGCGATGCTCCACTGCCGCGCCATCGAACTCGGGTATCAGATCGTGCATGGCGCGCAGGTCGACGCGCGGGCCGGCGACGCGCCGCCGATCCTGCCGCGCTGCCGCCGCGGGCGGCTCGATTTCATCCTGCTGGCGCCGGTGTCGCGGCTGGTGCTGCGCGCCCGCGCGACACCGCCCGCCTATACCGATCCCGCATCCGAAGACCGCCGCAGCCTCGGCATCTGTGCTGCAGGCGTGGTCGCCAACGGCGTGCGCCTGCCGGCCTGGCACGGCGTGGGCTGGTTCAGCCCGGACGAGGGGGATCGCGGCATGTGGAGCGGCGGGGCCGCCGAGCTGGTATTCGCCCGCCCGGCGCGGCGGGTCAGCCTCGATCTCGTCGGCAGCGTGCCGCGCTGGGTGCGAAACCCGGCGATGCTCGCGCTCTGACCCCGCTGGATTTGACAAGCGGCCGCGGCCTCACTAAGCGAACCGGCACTGCCGGGAACGTGGACGCACCTTCGGGGTGCGCGCCCGTTCCGTCATGCTTGCGCGCCTGATCCATGGTGCAAGCGTGGCGGAGCCTACCGGTGCAACATCAGCGGCAGGTCCGCGTCAACAAGAAGGAGTGCGGCACGCATGACCAAGCGTACCGAGAGCAAGTACAAGATCAACCGCCGCCTCGGCGTCAATCTCTGGGGCCGGCCGAAATCCCCGATCAACAAGCGCGAATACGGCCCCGGCCAGCACGGCCAGCGCCGCAAGAAGCCGTCCGACTTCGGCGTGCAGCTGATGGCGAAGCAGAAGCTTCGCGGCTATTACGGCAATATCAGCGAGAAGCAGTTCTACAAGTATTACGAGGAGGCGGTGCGCCGTCGTGGCGATACTTCCGAGAACCTGATCGAACTGCTGGAGCGCCGGCTCGATGCGGTGGTCTATCGCATGAAGTTCGCGATCACCCCGTTCGCCTCGCGCCAGTTCGTCAGCCATGGCCACATCATGGTCAACGGCCGCCGCGTCAACATCGCCTCCTACCAGGTGCGCGACGGCGACGTGATCGAAGTGCGCGAGAAGTCGAAGCAGCTCGCCGTGGTGCTCGATTCGGTGCAGAGCGCCGAGCGCGACGTTCCGGAATATATCGAGGTCGACCACCGCGCGATGAAGGGCACCTTCGCCCGCGCGCCGAAGCTGGCCGACGTTCCCTATCCCGTGCAGATGGAACCGAACCTGGTCGTCGAGTTCTACTCGCGCTGATTTGGTTGTTCTGCTCGCGCTGACCCGGTTGCCGGTTTGACGTCATGGGGCCTGTATCCGCACCGGGTATGGGCCCCGTTTCGTTTCGGCCCCACGTTTCGTTTCGATCAAGGAGAGGCGGCATGACCACGACAAGGCGCATCATCGGCCTGGCCCTCGCGCTGGCGCTGGCGGGAACGCTGGCTGGTTGCGGGATGTTCGGATCGGTCGGTTCGGCGGGGAAGGGCAGCGCGACCCTCGCCATTCCGCAGCAGGGGCGCTAGAGCACGTTCCGATCAATCCGGATCGGATGATGCTCTAGAGCAGTATACTGATAACAGCCCACCCCCGCGGCGTGACGCCGAGTTGCGGCTGACGCCCTATTCAGCGGGCGGGAAGGCGCCGGTGCGGACCTCGTCGGCATAGGCGCCGATCGCCTCGCGGACCACCCGGGCGCCATCGACATAGACCTTGGCGAAGCCGGGCACATAGCCGCCGGTCAGGCCCAGCACGTCGTGCATCACCAAAATCTGCGCGTCGGTCCCGTTGCCGGCGCCGATGCCGATGGTCGGCACGCGGACGCGCTGGGTGATCTCGGTGCCGAGCCCGGCAGGGATCGCCTCCATCAGCACCATGCGCGCGCCGGCTTCGGCGAGGGCGCCGGCGTCCTCGATCATCCGCGCCGCCGCGTCCTCGGTCTTGCCCTGCTTGCGGAAGCCGCCGAGCTGGCGGACATGCTGCGGCGTCAGCCCGATATGCGCGCAGACCGGCACGGCACGGGCCGAGAGGAAGCCCACGGTCTCGACCATCGCCGCCCCGCCTTCAAGCTTGATGATGTCGGCGCCGGCCTTGAGCAGCTGGGCGGCGCTGGCGAAGGCCTGGGCCGGGCCGGCCTCGAAACTGCCGAAGGGCAGGTCGGCCATGATCAGGCAGGAGGGCGCGCCGCGCGCGACCATGCCGGTATGATAGACCATCTGCTCCAGCGTGACCCGCAGCGTGTCGCGTTCGCCCTGGACCGTCATGCCGAGGGAGTCGCCGATCAGGATGCCGTCGATCCCGGCGGCCTCGGCGAGCTTCGCGAAGGGATAGTCATAGGCGGTGATCAGGGCGCGGCGCTCGCCGTTGCGCTTCGCGCGTTCCCACGATCCGATCGATTTGCGGTCGGCCTTGCGATCTGCCGTTTCCATCGTCCTGCCTTCTGCCTTTCTGTGCTGGGATCTGCCTGCGCGCTACGAGGCTTCGGCAATCAGCCGCTCGCCATCCGCCGTGACCTCGCGCAGCGTGCCGCTCGATACGTCGAAATAGAAGCCATAGACGCCGAGCTGGCCGGCTTCATGCGCCTCGGCGATCCAGGGGAAGGTCATGAGGTTTTCGAGCGAGACCCGCACGCTCTCGATCTCGGCGCGGCGGGCAGCCTCGACCGGATCATCGGCGAAGCGGGCGGCGCGCTTGCGGGCCGGCTCGGCGATCCGCACCCAGTTCGCCACGAAATCGCGCGCCTCGGGCGGCGGCTCGTGCAGCAGCGCCGCGATGCCGCCGCAGGAGGAATGGCCGATCACCGCGATGCGCCGCACCCGCAGCACCCGCACCGCGAATTCGAGCGCCGCCGAGGTGCCGTGATTGGCGGTGTCCGGCGCGTAGGGGGGCACGAGATTGGCGATGTTGCGCACGGTAAAAACATCGCCGGGCGCGCAGTCGAAGATCATCTCCGGGGTCACCCGGGAATCGCAGCAGCCGATGGCGAGCGTGTGCGGCCTCTGCCCGTCGCGCGCCAGCGCCTCCAGGGTTTCCCGCTGCGACGGCCAGCGCCCGTTGCGGAACCGCCGATATCCGGCCAGCAGCTCTTCCATCTCGGCTCCTCATCCAGTGTCCCGAAGCTGAAAACCACCGGATTTCATGCTCAAGATGGACACTCTAAAAATCAGCGACCTGGTGGCCGGCCCGTCCCTGGAATTCATCCACGAATTGCAGGAGCGGGACACCGCCCCTCTGTCGATTAACACCCATGCCGCGATGCGGCAAACCTTGTCTCATTCCGTGAACCGCCCGGCCTGAGGCTGCGCCACCCCTTGCCGCGATGCGGCGGCGGCGCATACTCTGCCATGGAAGCTTCACAGGTGATCCATGCCCGATACCCATGCCGAGCGTCTCGCCCCGCAACTGACCGAATGGCGCCGCTACCTGCACCAGCACCCCGAACTCTCGTTGCAGGAGCGGAACACCGCGTCATTCGTGTGCGAACGGCTCACCGAGCTGGGGATTCCGTTCGAGGCCGGGATCGGCGGGCATGGCGTCGTCGCCACGCTGCGGCGCGGCGGCAACCGCAGCGTCGGCCTGCGGGCGGACATGGACGCGCTGCCGATCACCGAGGCGACCGGTCTGCCCTATGCCTCGAAAACCCCCGGCGTGATGCATGCCTGCGGGCATGACGGGCATACCACCTCGCTGCTGGGTGCGGCGATGCTGCTGCGCGACGATCCGGACTGGTCGGGCACCGTCCATCTCGTCTTCCAGCCCGCCGAGGAAGGCTTCGGCGGCGCGCTGGCGATGATGGAGGACGGGCTGTTCCGCCGGTTCCCGATGGAGCGCATCTTCGGCTATCACAACTGGCCGGGCCTGGAAGCGGGCGCGATCATGATCCATGACGGGCCGATGATGGCCCAGGGCGAGCGCCTCGCCATCGCCATCCACGGCCATGCCGGCCACGCGGCCATGCCCCATCTCACCGCCGATCCGGTGGTCTGCGCGGCGCAGATCATCGTCGCGCTGCAAGCGGTGGTCTCGCGCAACGTCAATCCGCTCGATGCCGCAGTGGTCTCGATCTGCGGCCTGAAGGGGGCCGACGCCGACAACCAGGTGCCCGAGACGGTGACCCTGCGCGGCACGGTGCGCGCCCTGCTGCCGGAGGTGTTCGATCACGTCGCCGCGCGGATCCGCGAGATCGTCGAGCACACCGCCGCCGCCATGGGCTGCCGTGGCGAGGTGACGTTCGAGCGACGGCTGGCCGCGACCATCAACCACCGGGAGGAGGCCGCGCGGGGCCGGCTGGTGGCGCAGGAGCGCGGGATGAAGGTTCTCGCCGACCTGCCGCCGACCATGGCGAGCGAGGATTTCGGCTGGTTCCTGCAGGAGGTTCCGGGCGCATATGCCTGGATCGGCAACGGCCCCGCCGCCCAGGGCGCGTTCCTGCACAACCAGAACTACGATTTCAACGACGCCATCCTGCCGGTGGCCGCCGGCTATCTCGCCGGCGTGGCGAAAGCGGCGCTGGCGGGCTGAAGCGAGGCGCCGATGGAGGATTTCCAGCCCCGCACGCCGGCTCCGCTGACCGCGGCGAAGCGGCGCGACATCGCCCGCCGTCTGGCCGCGGGCGAGAGCGCGCCCGCTGCAGCCGGCCGCGAAGCCAGCCCGCCGGCGGACGACCCAGCACGGCGCGTGCGCGACGCGGTGGCCGGGCGGGTCGGTCTGGTCAGCGTCAGCTTGCCCAATCTTGCCTATCCGCTCTGGGTCCGCGCCGGCAGCTGCGATGCCGCGGCCGCCATCGCGGCGGTGCGCGAGGCGGGCGGCGGGCTCGATCTGCCGTTCCTGCCGCACCGGATCATGGTGATCGGCGATGCCTATCTCGCCGTGGCACTCGCGGCGTCCTACCCGGATGCCGGGCTGGTCAGCGTCGAGCCGGTGCCGGACCGCGCCCGGCTGCACGCGCTCAACACGCTGCCATGGCGCCGCATCGCCACGATCCACAATCCCCTCGGCGTCGCCGGCACCCGCCTTGCCATCGTCACCGCCCCCGAAACCGGCGGCGAACGCCTGGTGCCGGACCCGAACGGCGAGATCGTGACGCTCGGGTTCGGCCAGGTATTGCAGCATTTCGGCTGGTCGAATGCCGACCTGCTGGTGATCGATCCGGCGGTCTGCCCCGATCTCGCCAATCCCGCGATCGACGCTGACCTTGCGGCCTTCAGGCGGATCATGATCCGCGCGGGCACGGCCGGCGCCGGGGCCGGGCTCGCCGCGCGCCTCCCGCCGCCCGCCTGGCGCGCCGGGGCGGCGCCGCGCCATCTCGTCTTCGATCGCGCAGCCGCCGGGCCGCGCGCCGCCGCCCGCCGCCAGAAAGTGTTCGACCTCGCCGGCGACAGCATCGCCTGCACCCTGCCCGCGCAGGGCTGGCGGCCGGCCGGGGAGACCGGGTTCTGCCTCGCGCCGCCCGCCGGGGGAGGGGATGTCCGGCTTTCGCTGCGCTGTTTTGCCGCGGGGGCGTCGGGGTTCGAGGTGGGGCTGCGGCTGCTGCCCGCGCCGGTGGCGCCGACACAGCTTGCGATCGGCTTCGCCGCCGCGGATACGGGCCGGCCGATCCATCGCGCCGTGCGCGAGATCAGGCCGGGCGAGAGCGTGGTCTGGCGCTTCGACCTGCCGGTGTTTTTCGGCGAGATCGACATCGTGTTCGAGGCCGCGGTGGCGGCGGGGGACGGGCCGGGCGGGTGGCTCGAACTCCACGATCCGGCCCTGCTCTGAACCGCGACGGGCCTTCAGGGTGGAGTGGAGCGAGCCGGCGATCGTCCTCAGCGTCGCTACTTTCGGCGAGAGCGACCTGCGCGCCGTCGTCCTGACCGAGACGCAAGGCGCCTGGCACGGCCTCGCGCGCGGCGGGGCCGGCCGGCGCGGGGCGGCGATCTGGCAGGAAGGCAATCTGATCAACGCCCGCTGGGTCGCGCGGCTGCCCGAACAGCTCGGCAGCATCAGCGGCGAGCTGGTGCATCCCGCCGCCGCGATCGCGATGGCGGACAAGCTGGCGCTGGCGGTGCTGCGCGCCGCCTGTGCCGTCGCGTCCGGGGCGCTGCCGGAACGCGAGCCGCATCGCGGCGCCTTCATCCGGCTTGCCCGGCTGCTGGGCGGCATCGGCGTCGCCGGTGCCGCGCTGCCGGCGCTGGTGCGCTTCGAGCTGGAATTGCTGCGCGAGCTTGGCTACGGGCTCGACCTGTCGTGCTGCGCGCTGACCGGCACGGCGGCGGACCTTGCCTTCGTCTCGCCGCGCAGCGGCCGCGCCGTCTCGCGCGCCGCCGCCGGGGACTGGGCGCCACGGCTGCTGAAGCTGCCTTCCTTCCTGCTCGACGAGGATGCCGCCGACGACGAGGCCGATCTCGCCGCCTGCCGCGACGGCTTGGCGCTGACCGGCCATTTCCTCGCGCGCGATGCGTTCGGCGCGCGCCACGCCCCGCTTCCCACGTCCCGGCTCGACCTCTATGACCGGCTGACCCGCAGGCTGAACGGAGACGACGATGCCCGATGATCTCCTGGGCAATGTTCAGGACACGAAACTCGCCACCGCCCTTTCGGAGCGGTACCTTGCCTATGCGCTCTCGACCATCATGGCGCGGTCGCTGCCGGATGTGCGCGACGGGCTGAAGCCGGTCCATCGCCGGCTGATCTTCGCGATGCGCCAGCTTCGGCTCGATCCGGGCTCGGGCTTCAAGAAATGCGCCCGCGTGGTGGGCGACGTGATGGGCAAGTTCCACCCGCATGGCGACATGTCGATCTACGAGGCGCTGGTCCGCCTCGCGCAGGATTTCGCATCGCGCTACCCGCTGATCGAGGGCCAGGGCAATTTCGGCAATATCGACGGCGATAACGCTGCGGCGATGCGCTACACCGAAAGCCGGCTGACCGAGGTCGCCGCCGCGTTGCTGGAGGGGATCGACGAGGACGCCGTCGATTTCCGCCCGACCTATGACAACGAGGATTCCGAGCCCGTCGTCCTGCCCGGCGCGTTTCCCAACCTGCTGGCCAATGGCGCGGCCGGCATCGCCGTCGGCATGGCAACCTCGATCCCGCCGCACAACGCGGCCGAGCTCTGCGCCGCCGCGATCCATCTGATCCGCCATCCTGATGCCGGGACCGCGGCGCTGCTCGATTTCGTGCAGGGGCCGGATTTCCCGACCGGCGGCGAACTGGTCGAGGACCGTGCGACCCTGCTCTCCGCCTACGAGACCGGCCGCGGCTCGCTGCGGGTGCGGGCGCGCTGGAGCCGCAGCGACCTCAAGGGCGGGACGTGGCAGATCGTCGTCACCGAAATTCCCTACCAGGTGCAGAAATCCCGCCTCATCGAGCAGGTCGCGCAGCTGATGTACGAGCGCAAGCTGCCCTTGCTGGGCGACATCCGCGACGAAAGCACCGAGCGCGTGCGCATCGTGCTCGAGCCGAAATCGCGCACCGTCGATCCGGACATGCTGATGGCGAGCCTGTTCCGCGCCACCGCCTTCGAGCAGCGCTTCAGCATGAACATGAACGTGATCGACGCCGACCGCACGCCGCGGGTGATGGGGCTGCGCGAGATGCTGCGCGCCTGGCTCGATCACCGGCACGAGGTGCTGGAGCGGCGCTCCCGCCACCGGCTCGCCGCGATCGCCCGCCGGCTGGAAATCCTCGAAGGCTATCTCGCGGTCTTCCTCAATCTCGACGAGGTGATCCGCATCATCCGCACCGAGGACGAGCCGAAACCCGCCCTCATCGCCGCCTTCACCCTGGCCGACACCCAGGCCGAGGCCATCCTCAACATGCGGCTGCGCAGCCTGCGCCGGCTCGAGGAGATGGAAATCCGCAAGGAGCACAAGGCGCTGACCGCCGAGCGCGCGGCGCTGGATGCGATGATGGCCGATCCGGCGAAGCGCTGGGCGCGGATCGAGGCGGAAATCGAGGCGACGGCCAGCAAATTCGGCGGCGGCCCGGGCGCGCGGCGCACCACGATCAGCGGTGCTGCGGCGCTCACCGAGGTCGCGGTCGAGGCGCTGGTGGAGCGCGAGCCGCTCACCGTGATCCTGTCGGAGAAAGGCTGGATCCGCGCGCTCAAGGGCCATGCCGTGGCCGAGGCCGATCTGAAATTCAAGGAAGGCGACCGGCCGAAGGCGCTGCTGCGCTGCTCCAGCCTCGACCGGGTGACGGTTTTCGTGACCAATGGCCGGGTCTACAGCCTGCGCGCCGCCGAACTGCCGCGCGGCCGCGGCGATGGCCAGGCGATCCGGCTGGCGATCGATCTCGGCAACGAGGACGAGGTGGTGTCGCTGTTCATCGCCGATCCCGAGGCGCGCTATCTCGTTGCCGGCACCGACGGGCGGGGCTTCATCATCTCCGGCGCCGAGCTGGGTGCGGAGAAGCGCACCGGCAAGCAGATCCTCACCGTCCGGCCGGGGCAGGAGGCGATGCTGTGCCGCAAGATCGTGGGCGATCATCTCGCGGTGATCGGGCAGAACCGCAAGCTGCTGGTCTTCCCGCTCGACCAGGTGCCGGAAATGGCCCGCGGCGCCGGCGTGATCCTGCAGAAATACAAGGATGGCGGGCTGGCCGACGCCAAGGGCTTCACCCTTGCCGCCGGGCTGAGCTGGCGCCTTGGCGACAAGCTGCGCACCGAAACGCGGCTCGCCGAATGGCTGGGGGCGCGCGGCCAGGCCGGACGGCTGCCGCCGACCGGCTTCCCGCGCGCCGGCACGTTCGGCCCGCCGGACGATGACGCGGGCTGATGCGCGACCCCGCCTGACCGATCGCGCGGGGCTGCCGCTGGCGGGCGGCAGCCTCGCGCTGAATTTCCGCGCCGTCTCGCTGCTCGAGGGGGTGCGCGCCGCGATCGCGGTTGCCGGCACGCTGGGCGCCGGCGCCTTGCTCGGCCTGCCGCAGCTCGGCCTTGCGGCACTCGGCGCGCTGCTCGCCTGTTTCACCGATCCGGGCGGCGCGCTGCGCGCCCGCCTGCCGCCAATGCTGATCTTCGGCGTCGGCGGGGCGATCTGCCTCGGCCTGTTCCGCTTGCTGGACGGGGTGAGCCCGCTGCTGGCCATTCCGGTCGCCGGGCTTGGCATCTTCTGTTGCAGCCTCGCGCGGATCTATGGTCAGGGCGGGCTGCTCGCCGGCAACCTGCTGGCCGTGACCATCGTCCTCGCGCTCGACATGCCGACCGGCTCGCCCCTCGCCGCAGCGCATGCGGCGTTCGGCTTCTGGGCGGGAGCCGCGGAAGCCGCGATCCTGACCCTCGCACTCTGGCGCATCCGCCCGTTCGGCCCGGCGCGCGCCGCGCTGGCGGATGCGGCGCTGGCGCTCGCCGAACTGGCCCGCGACCTTGCCGAACGCGAGGCGGATCCCGGCGGCGAGACCGGGTTCGACCTGCACGCCCGCGGCCATCGCCGGGCGGTGCGCGAGGCGATCGAGCGCGCCCGCGCCGTGATCCTGGCCACGCTGCGCCGGCGCGGCGCCGCCAGCCAGCGGGCGAACGTGCTCGTGCTCCGCATCGCCACGTTCGACCAGCTGTTCGGCGCGCTGATCGCGCTGGGCGAGGACATGGCCGCGCATGGCGGCGGCGATGCGGCGTCCCGCCGGGCGGCGGCGGGCATTGGCGACGTGCTGGCGGCGATGGCCCCGGCGCTGGAGGCGGGCCAGTCGCTCGACACCCCTGGCTTCCGCGCCGCACTCGGCGCGCTGCGCGAGGGGGCGGTCATCGCCTTGGGCGATCCGGCGCGGCGCCGGCCGCTCGCCGCGGCACTCGACCGGCTTTCGGTGCTCATCACCGTCTCGAACGCACCCGGCGCGCCGGTCGCGGCCGAGAGCGCGCAGCCCGGGCTGATCGCCGCCATCCTCGCGCCGCTGCGCTCCAATCTCACCCTGGCGTCGGTGCCGCTGCGCCATGCGCTGCGGACGACACTGGTCGCCACCCTGGTTCTCGCCTTCGTCGCCTGGCTCGGCAACCCGTTCGGCCACTGGCTCGCCATCACCGTGATCCTCGTGCTGCAGCCGCATTTCTCGGCCACCTGGGTGCGCGCGGTCGAGCGGGTCGGCGGCACGGTCGCCGGCGGGCTGCTCGCCGCCGGCATCGGCCTCTTGGTGCACACGAGGCTGGATCTCGCAGTGGCGATGGTGCCGCTCACCATGTTCGCCTTCGCCGTGCGCGGGGTGAACTACAGCGCCTGGGTCGTGCTGCTCACGCCGATGATCGTGCTGCTGATCGAGCAGATCGATCCGGGAGCGAACCAGTGGGTCGTCGCCGCCTCGCGCGTCGGCTTCACGCTGGCCGGCGGCATCCTCGCGGTGGCCGCCAATCTCGTGCTCTGGCCGAGTTTCGAGGGCAACCGGCTTGGCGCGGCGCGGCTTGAGGCCATCGCCGCGCACCGCGCCTATCTCGTCGCGACCTTCGCCCATCTGGCCGCCGCGGCGCCGCCGCCCGAGGCCGCGCGCCGGCAGGCGGGGCTGGCGAGCAACAATCTCGAAGCCTCGATCGCGCGGGTGATGATGGAGCCGCACCGCGATGACGACAAGCTGCTGCGCGCCGCGATCGTCACCGATGCCGCCCTGCGCCGCACCGCCGGCAGGCTGGCGGCGCTCGCCCTCGAACCCCGGCCGGAGGCGGCGTTCAGGGCAGGCTGCCAGGCCTGGGGCGCGGCGCTCGCCGCCTGGTTCGATCCCGACCTGCCGGATCCGCCGCCCTTGCCCCCGCCGGTAGGCCTGCCCGCGATCGATGAGGGGCTTGCGCGGCTGGCCCGGCAGGCCGAACTTGTCCGCGAACGCGTGACGTCGGAGACCACCGCATGAGCGAACAACGCCCATCCCGCCGCAATGGCGGCGTCGTGCGCATCATCGAGGCGCTGCTGTTCGGCGGCCGCTGGCTGCTGGCGCCGCTCTATCTCGCGATGCTGGTGCTGCTGGCGCTGATCGTCGCGCGGTTCATCGTCGAGCTCGTCCATGCCGCACCCGGCCTGATCGCGATGAGCGAGACGCAGGTGATCATGGCGACCCTGTCTCTGATCGACCTCTCGCTCACCGCCAACCTGATCGTGCTCGTGATACTCTCCGGCTACGAGAATTTCGTCGCCCGCATCACCCTGGCGGAAGGCGACCGCAGGCCGGAATGGATGGGCAGCATCGATTTCGGCGGGCTCAAGCTGAAAATGCTGGGCTCGATCACCGTGATCGCGGCGGTGCATGTGCTGCGGGTGTTTCTCGAGGTGCGCGCCGAGCCCGACCGCGTCGTGCTGTATCAGTCAGGCCTGATGCTGGCCCTGGTGCTCACCGGCCTATTGCTGGCGCTGACCGACCGCATCGCCGGTCACGACTGAAGCAGCGCCGCGAGGAAGCGGCGGAACCGGTCGGGCTCCACTGTATAGGCCTGCGGCGCGGTCTCGTGGATGCCCTCGCTCAGCAGGCCGATCCGCTGGCCGCGCAGTGCCGCGATCGCCGACTGGTCGAGCGCGTGGCAGCGGATCACGCCGGTCACGCAATCCGGCCCGGCAAAGATCGCGTTGTGCAGCCCCGAGCCCATCGGCCCCACGATCGCCCGCGCGCCGGCGAACAGCCCCATCTGTTCGGCGAAGGGCAGGGTTTCCGGCCGCAGCACGGCGAAGCCGAATTCGTCGCGGGCGATCGCGGCGATCTCGTCCTCGTTGGCGTAGCGGCGCTGCGGCGCATGCGGGTTGGCGAAATCGCCGCGGGCAACGAAGATCCGCTCCATCGGCATTGCCGGCGGGCGGGCGATGCGGGAGAGCATGTGGTCGATCAGCCCGCCCGTGAGCGGGTGATATCCGCCTGTGCGGCCGAGCAGCGGCAGGATGATGGCGTGGTCGAGATCGAGCTGCTCGCGCGCGGAATCGTACCAGATGGCCTCATCTGTATCGACACCGAAATGATCGCGCATGATCGCGATGAACCAGTCCGGCATCTCGCGGTCGAGCACCGGGCGCACCCCGTCGAGCAGCGACAGGAACCGGATGGCCAGCAGCAGCTTCGGCAGCATCTCGATCAGCAGATGGCCATAGACCCGCACACCCCAGCCGTGAAAGACGAAGCCCAGCCGGGTCTCGCGCCGCACCGGCAGGGCGGCGAGATGCGCCGGCATCGCCCCGTCCTCCTGCTGCACGATTCGGCGAACATAGACAGGCATGACGCTCTCGTCGTCGAGCAGCGCGCCGCCATGCCAGACCAGCCCCGGCCCGGCGAGGCGCGCCCGCATCGGCCCGAGCATGGCCAGGTCGAAGGCCGCGCGCGGCGCCTCGGCGTGAAGCCGGATCCATTCCGGCGCGATGAACTCCGCATCCGCCGGCCGGGGGATGGGCAGGGCCGCCGGCATCGCGGCGCCGGCGAGGCGGATCCGCGGGATCGCGCCGCCCGCCGCGCGCAGCAGGCCGGAGGCTTCAGCGCTCGTAATGGTCGGCCACCAGCCGGTCGAGCAGGCGCACGCCGTAGCCGGTCGCACCTCTCGGGCCGACCGCGCCCTCCTTCGTCGCCCAGGCCATGCCGGCGATGTCCAGATGCGCCCAGGGCACCTTGTTGACGAAGCGCTGGAGGAACTGCGCCGCGGTGATCGAGCCGCCGGCCCGGCCGCCGCCGATATTCTTCATGTCGGCGATGTCGCAATCGATCAGCTTGTCATAGGCATCGCCCATCGGCATCCGCCACACGCCCTCGCCGGTGATCTTCGCCGCCTCGGCGAGCTGGCCGGCCAGCGTGTCGTCGTTCGAGAACAGGCCGGCATTCTCATGGCCGAGCGCCACGATGATCGCCCCGGTCAGGGTCGCGAGGTCGATCATGAAGCGCGGCTGGAACCGCTCCTGCGCGTAGGTCAGCACATCCGCCAGCACCAGCCGCCCCTCGGCGTCGGTATTGAGCACCTCGATCGTCTGGCCCGAGAGGGAGGTGACCACATCGCCCGGCCGCTGCGCGCTGCCGGAGGGCATGTTCTCGACCAGCCCGACCAGCCCGACCGCGTCGACCCGCGCCTTGCGCCCGGCCAGTGCCGCCATCAGCCCGATCACCGTGCCGGCGCCAGCCATGTCCCATTTCATGTCCTCCATCCCGGCGGCGGGCTTGATCGAGATGCCGCCGGTATCGAAGGTCACGCCCTTGCCGATGAAGACCAGCGGATCGCGCGGGACGGCGCGTGCCTTGCGCGCGGGTTTCACCGCCTGCTTCGCCTGCGCCTTGCGGCCGCCGGCCGGGGCTTCCGGCTCGGAGGCGCCGAGCCATTGCATCACCACCACGCGCGGCTCGTTGACGCTGCCGCGGGCAACGCCGAGCAGCGCGCCGAAGCCGCGTTTCTCAAGGTCGCGCTGGTCCATCACCTCGACCTTCACGCCGAGCGACTTCAGCGCCTTCGCACGGTCGGCCATCTCGGCCGGGGTGAGGATGTTGGCGGGCTCGGAGACGAGGTCGCGCGTCAGCTCCACCCCGGCGGCGAGGGCGGCGAGCGGCGTGAAGGCGGTGCGCGTCGCGGCGGCATCCGGCGCCAGCACCGTGAGGCGGGCGAGTTTCGGCCTCTGCTCCTCCTTCTGGCGGGTGCGGTAGCGATCGAACCGGTAGCTGCGCAGCCGCGCGCCGAGGGCGGCATGGGCGAGCAGGGCGGGTTCGAGCGCATCGGCGGCGAGGGCTGCCACCGGCTCCCTCAGCAGCATCGCCGCGGCGGAGGCGCCGGCGCTTTCGGCGCGATGCGGTGTCACGTCCTCGGCGGCGCCGAGGCCGATCAGCACGACCCGGTCGAGACCGCCGCCGGGCGCGATCAGCGTCGCGGTCTGGCCGCGCTTGCCGGTGAAGCGCGCCGCCGCCATCGCCCGGGCGAGGCCGCCATCGAGTGCCGCATCGAGTGCTGCCGCCACCCCCTCCGGTGCGGCCCCCTCGGCCAGCAGCAGGGCGAGGGCGCCGCTTTCGGGCAGCGCGGTCTTGGCAAAGCCGATGTCGATCATGCCGTCTTGTCCCGTTTTCCGTTTCGTTTTGTGTCGCGAACCAGCATGCCCGCCAATTTGGCGTTTTCCAAGCCCCGCGATATCAGGCGCGCATGAATGACAGTGAATTGCTCGAACTCGCCGCCTCGCTGGCCGAGGCCGCGGGGAGTGAAATCCTGGCCGTCCGCGCCGGCGGCTTCGCGGTCGACCGCAAGGCCGACGAAACCCCGGTCACCATTGCCGACACGCGGGCCGAACGCCTGATCGTCGAGGGTCTGCGCCGGGCCGCGCCGGAAATTCCGGTGATCGCCGAGGAGGAGGTCGCCGCCGGGCGGCAGACCGACCCGGGCCAGCGCTTCTGGCTGGTCGATCCGCTCGACGGCACGCGGGAATTCGCCGCCGGGCGGGACGAGTTCGCCGTCTGCATCGGGCTCGTGGTCGATGGGCGGGTGCGTCTCGGCGCGGTCGGCGCGCCGGCGGAAGGGGCGGTGTATGGCGGGATCGTGGGGCAGGGGGCGTGGCGGCAGACCAGCGCCGGCCGTCACCCGATCGCGGCCCGCACGCCGCCGGACGAGGGGATTACCGTCTATGCCTCGCGCCATTACGCCGACGATCCGCAGCTCGCCGCCTATCTCGCCCGCTACAAGGTGGCGCGGCTGACCAATATCGGCTCGGCGCTGAAATTCTGCCGCCTTGCCGAGGGGGCGGCGGATTTCTACCCCCGTCTCGGCCGGACCATGGAGTGGGACACGGCGGCGCCGCAGGCGGTGCTGGAGGCGGCCGGCGGCCGGGTTCTCACCATGACGGATGAAACCCCGCTGCGCTACGGCAAGCAAGGGTTCGAGAACCCGCATTTCCTCTGCTTCGGCCGCCCTCCCGGCTGAAGGTGTGGGCCGTGCGCTCGCTCAGGGCGCCGGCCAGAGCCAGGCCGCGCCCCGCACGCCCGAGGAATCGCCGTGCTTGTTGCGGACCACCGGCGTGTCGAACGTATCGCTGATGATGTAGGGTTTCATCAGCCTCGGCAGGTCGGTGTAGAGATGGTCGAGGTTGGACAGCCCGCCGCCCAGCACGATCACGTCCGGGTCGAGGATGTTCACGATCATCGCGAGGCCCCGGGCCAGCCGCTCGGCATGTGTCGCGAGGGCGCGGATGGCGCGCTCCTCGCCGGCGGCGGCGCGCGCCGGCAGGCGGCCGGCATCGCGCGCGCCCGGCCCATCGGCCTCGGCGGCGAGGGCGGGGCCGGCGATATAGGTTTCGAGGCACCCGGACTTGCCGCACCAGCACCGGCGCAGCGGCATTTCCTCCATGCGCGGCCAGGGCAGCGGGGTATGGCCCCATTCGCCGGCGATGTGATGCCGCCCTTCCAGCACCTTGCCGTCGACCACGATGCCGCCGCCGCAGCCGGTGCCGATGATGACGCCGAACACGCAATGCGCGCCCGCGCCCGCGCCATCCGCCGCCTCGCTCATCGCGAAGCAGTTCGCGTCGTTCGAGACGCGCACGGGCCGGCCGAGCTTGGTTTCGAGGTCCTTGTCGAACGGATTGCCGTTCAGCCGCTCGGAATTGGCGTTCTTGACCAGGCCGGTAGCCGGGCTGATCGTGCCGGGAATGCCGATGCCGACCCCGTGCGCCGTGCCGAGCTGCGCCTCCGCCTCCCGCACCAGTTCGGCGATGGTCTCGATCGTGCGGCCGTAATCCTGGGGGGTGGGCACGCGCTTGCGATGCGCGAGCGAGCCGTCCGGCATCAGCGCCGCGATCTCGATTTTGGTCCCGCCCAGGTCGATGCCGATGCGATAGGTCATGATCTGTCCCGTCCGTTGCGTTCGTCGCCTCTATCACGCCATTGGGCCTATTGCTCAAGAGGCGGCGAGGCGTCACCATGCCGTCATGGCGGACAGGCAGCTCGATGCGCGCTATCTGAAAGGGCCGATGCCGGTGCTGCGGGCGGCCCGCGAACTGCGCCGCCTGGCACCCGGAACGCGGCTGCGCGTGCTGGCGACCGACCCCGGCACCGTCGTCGATTTTCGTGATTTCTGCCGCGATGCCGGCCACGCGCTGGTCTCGTGGAGCGAGGTGAAGGGCGTGTTCAGCTTCACCATTCGTGCGGCCGGCGCCGCGCGCGAGGCCGCGCCCCACGAAGCAGTGCCGCGCGGTCCGGCGACATGAGCTGACGCCTCGGGAAATGTCAGAATAAGGGGAGATACCAAGAAAAATGACCGTGGCCCTGATCACTCATCCTGCCTGCTTCGAGCACGATACCGGCCCGCACCACCCCGAGCGCCCGGCCCGGCTGCGCGCCGTGCTCGCCGCGCTGGAGACCCCCGAATTCCAGCACCTGCTGCGCGAGGTCGCCCCCGAAGCCCCCGAGTCGGCGCTGCGGGCGGTGCATCACGACGCCTATGTCGACTCGATTCTCGCGAAATTGCCGGCAGAGGGCGAGAAGGTGAATCTCGATGCCGACACGCTGATGAGCCGGGGCAGCCTCGCCGCCGCGCTGCGCTCGGCCGGCGGTGCCATGCGCGGGGTCGACGCGGTGATGGAGGGCTGGGCGCGGGCCGCCTTCGTCGCCACCCGCCCGCCCGGCCATCATGCCGAACCCGACCGGGCGATGGGGTTCTGTCTCTTCGCCAATGCCGCGATCGCCGCGCACCATGCCCGCGCGCGGGGCCTCCGGCGCATCGCCGTGGTCGATTTCGACGTGCATCACGGCAACGGCACCCAGGCGATGTTCGAGACCGATGCCGACCTGTTCTATGCCTCGTCGCACCAATACCCGTGCTACCCCGGCACCGGCCGGCCCTCCGAGCGCGGGGTTGCCGGCAATATCGTCAATGCCGTGCTGCCGCCGGGCTCGGGCTCCGAGGCCTTCCGCGCCGCCTGGCAGGAGACGCTGCTGCCGGCGCTGGAGCGTTTCGCGCCCGAGCTGCTGATCGTCTCGGCCGGGTTCGATGCGCATAAATTCGACCCGCTCGCCGAACTCAACGTGGAAACCGCCGATTTCGCCTGGCTGACCGAGGCGCTGGTGGGCATTGCCGACCGTCATTGCGGCGGCAGGGTGGTCTCGCTGCTCGAAGGCGGGTACGACCTCGATGCACTCGCCGCCGGCACCGCCGCCCATGTCCGCGCCTTGATGCGGCACTGATCCGGGGCTAGAGCATCATCCGGTCAGATGGAATGATATGGCCGGATAAAGATGCTCTGATAATCAACAGGATAGAGCATCATCCGGTCAGATGGGATCATCCGATCAGTTAAAGAAGCTCGGTTTGTCAATATGATAGAGTACTACATTCGATCCATGGGATCGGAAACGGCTCTATCGCGAGGAAAACTTGGGAGTTTTGATCATGGCCGCAGCCAAGCCGGATGCCGGCGCCCCCGATACGGGGCCGGACATCGACAAGTTGTCCTTCGAGGATGCCCTGGCCGAGCTTGAGCGCATCGTGCGCGGGCTCGAAACCGGGCAGCAGAAACTTGAGGACGCGATCGCGGCTTATGAGCGTGGCAGTCGCCTCAAGCAGCATTGCGAGGCGCGTCTGGCCGAGGCGGAGAGCCGCGTGCAGTCGATCGTCGCGCGCGCCGATGGCGCGCTTGCGCTGAAGGACGACCAGTGAGCGCCGCCGGGTCGGATGACGCCCTCGCCGCGGCGCTGCGCGATGCCGCCGCGCTGATCGAGACCGAGCTGGACGTGCTGTTGCCCCTGCCGGAGGGCGAGGAGCGGCCGCTGGTCGAGGCGATGCGCTACGCGGTGCTCGGCGGCGGCAAGCGGATGCGCGGTTTCCTCGTGATCGAGACGGCGCGGTTGTTTTCGGTCAACCTCACCTGCGCGGTGCGGGTGGCCGCCGCGGTCGAGATGCTGCACGCCTATTCGCTGGTGCATGACGACCTGCCGGCGATGGACGATGACGATCTGCGCCGCGGCAAGCCCTCCTGCCACAAGGCCTTCGACGAGGCGACCGCGATCCTCGCCGGCGATGCGCTGCAGACCCGCGCCTTCGAGGTGCTGGCCGAGCCCGATACCCATTCCGACCCCGAGGTGCGCTGCGAACTGGTGCTCGCCCTTGCGGCGGCCTCCGGCGCGCGCGGCATGGTCGGCGGCCAGATGATCGACATCGTCTCGGAAGGAAAGCAGCTCGAACCGCCGGTGATCACCCGCCTGCAAGCGCTCAAGACCGGGCGGCTGATCCAGTTCAGCGCCGAGGCCGGCGCCATTCTCGGCCGCGCGCAGGGCTCGCAGCGCCACCATATCGCCGGCTACGGGCGCGATCTCGGCGCCGCCTTCCAGATCGCCGACGACATTCTCGACGAGGAAGGCTCGGCTGCGAGCCTCGGCAAGACCGCCGGCAAGGATGCGGCCCAGGGCAAGGCGACGATGGTCGCGGTGATGGGCATCGAGCGTGCGCGCACCCATGCGGCGCATCTCGCCAGCCAGGCCGCCGCCTATCTCGACGGGTTCGGCGCGCAGGCCGACCTGCTGCGCGGCCTCGCCGCCTTCACCGTCAGCCGCCGGAGCTGACCGGCGGGCGATGCGGATCGTCATCGCCAGCCGGATTCTGAACGAGGAGGACATTGTCGAGGCCTTCGTGCGCCACAACGCGACCTTCGCGGCGCACCTGCTCTTCTTCGACAATGGCAGCACCGACCGCACACTCGCGATCCTGCTTGCGCTGCGCGACGAGGGGCTGCCGATCTCGGTGTTCCAGGCGCGCGCCGTCGGCTTCGACGAGGCGCGGGTGAATACCTGGCTCTACGAGACCGCGGACGGGCTGCACCGGCCGGACTGGGTGGCGTTTCTCGACGTCGACGAATTCATCGTCGCGGGCGAGGACGGGCTGGCCCCGCTTCTCGCCCCGCTTCTGGCCGCCGCACCGGCGCCGGCGGTGGCGCTTCCGCTCGTGAATTATCACGATACCGCCGATGACGATCCCGCCGAGTTGGTCATTCCGCGGCGGCTGCGCTGGCGCGCGCGGCAGATGCCGCCGGTGCCCAAGGTCATCGTGCGCGGCGGCTTCGGGGCGCGCTGCGCGATCGCACCGGGCAATCACGGCGCGTCGGTCGATGGCGTCGCATTGCCGCACGTGGGGCTGCCCGGCGCTTCACTCGCGCATTATCCCCGCCGCTCCGGTTGGCACGACCTGCAGAAATCCGCCATCGGCTGGCTCAAGGTGCTGGCCGCCCGCGGGCACGCGGCGCAGGCGGGGTATTCGGCGCATTACCGGGTGCCCTTCGAGCGTCTGCGCGATGCGCCGGCAAGCCTGCTGCGCGAGCCGGCCTATCTCGCCCAGCCGGTCGATCCGGCGCGGATGGTGCTCGACCCGATCGCGTATCGCGGCGGCGAGTTGCGCCATACGGTGCCGTCCGACCCGGCGATGCGTGCGCTCGCGGCAGCACTGCACCATGCCGAGGCGCTTGCCCGCGCCCATGGGCGGCTGCTCGACGAATCGGCCGAGGCGCGCGGCCTGGTCGCGCGATGGAACGGCGAGCGCAACTTCCTGTTCTGACCGGATGACGCTTCCAGAGCGTCGTCCGATCGGATGACGCCCTCGCGTCGCTCAGCCTTCCCGCGCCCGCTCGCGCAGCACGTATTTCTGGATCTTGCCGGTCGAGGTCTTCGGCAGCTCGCTGAACACGATGCGCTTCGGCGCCTTGAAACGCGCCATGTTCTGCTGGCAGAAGCCGATGATCTCCTCCGCCGTCGCGGTCATCTCCGGCCGCAGCACGACGAAGGCGCAGGGCACCTCGCCCCATTTCTCGTCCGGCGCGGCCACCACCGCCGCCTCCAGCACCGCCGGATGCCGATAGAGCACGGTCTCGATCTCGATGGTGGAGATGTTTTCCCCGCCGGAAATGATGATGTCCTTCGAGCGGTCCTTGAGCTCGATATAGCCATCCGGGTGCATCACGCCGAGATCGCCGGTCGCGAACCAGCCGCCGGCGAAGGATTTTTCCGTCGCCGCCGCGTCCTTCAGGTAGCCCATCATGACGATGTTGCCGCGCAGGAACACCTCGCCCATCGTCGTCCCGTCGGCCGGCACCGGCGCGCGGGTGGCCGGATCGGCGACCATCGCCCCTTCCTCGACCGCGTAGGTCACGCCCTGCCGCGCCCGCAGCGCCGCGCGTTCCGGCGCCGGCCGGCCGTCCCACGCCGCCTGCCAGGCGCAATAGGTCACCGGGCCGTAGGTTTCGGTCAGCCCGTAGACATGGGTGAGATCGACGCCGAGCCCTTCCATCGCCTCGATCACGGCGGCAGGCGGCGGCGCGCCCGCGGTCATCATCGCGACCCCGCGCCCGGCATAGACCGCGCGCTGCGGCTCCGGCGCGTTGATCATCATGTTCATGATCACCGGGGCGCCGCAGAGATGCGTCACCCCATGCCGCTCCACGGCGGCGGCGATATGCGCCGCGTCGATCCGCCGCAGGCAGACATGCGTTCCCGCCAGCGCGGTGATGGTCCAGGGGAAGCACCAGCCGTTGCAGTGGAACATCGGCAGCGTCCAGAGATAGACCGGGTGCTGGCGCATGTTCCAGGTGATGGCGTTGCCGAGCCCGTTCAGATAGGCGCCGCGATGATGATAGACGACGCCCTTGGGCTTGCCGGTGGTGCCGGAGGTATAGTTCAGCGCGATCGCCGACCATTCGTCGTCGGGGAATTGCCAGTCAAATCCCGCCGTGCCGGTGGCGAGAAAGTCCTCGTACTCCATCGCGCCGAGACGCGCGCCGCCCGGCCCCTCGGGATCGTCGATATCGATCACCGGCGGCGCGGCATCGCCCAGCTCGGCCAGCGCCGCCCCGATCACCGGCGCGAATTCGGTGTCGGTCAGCAGCAGCTTCGCCTCGCCATGGCGCAGGATATAGGCGATGGTCGGCGCATCCAGCCTGGTGTTGAGCGTGTTCAATACCGCCCCCGCCATCGCGACCCCGAAATGCGCCTCGACCATGGCCGGGATGTTGGGCGCCATCACCGCGACGACATCGCCCCGCCCGATCCCCCGCGCCGCCAGCGCCGCGCCGAGCCGCTTGCAGCGGGCGAAGGTTTCCGCCCAGCTCCGCCGGATCGCGCCGTGAACCACCGCCGTCCGTTCCGGCCAGACCCTCGCCGTCCGCGCGAGGAAGGAGAGCGGCGACAGCGCCTGGTAATTCGCTGCGGTCTTTTCGAGGCCGGCGGTGAAATCGGTCATGGGGTTTCCTCGGCGTGGCGGTTTGTTTGCCGGCAGGATATCAGCCGCTTCCCCGCGCCGCCATCCCGCCCGCGCGCGACGATGTGAACGGGAAGGGGCGCGGATGACGCTGGACATGGCGGGGTGGGGCGCCAAGATCGGCATCGGTCAGCGGGATGCCCGCCGGCGCCGGACCGCCTCATCCCGCCTTGCCAGACTTGCCGAAATCCCAGACTTGCCGAAATCCCAGACTTGCCGAAATCGAAGGAGTCACGCCGATGATCCGTTCCTTCCTGCCCCTTGCCGCGGCGGCGCTGGTCCTGCCCGTGGCCGCCCTGCCTGCCACCGCCCGGGCAGCGCCACCCGCGTCGCCCGCGGCGATCGTGGTCGTGCCCGTCGCGGTGCCGGTGATGGCGATGCCGGCCCCCCCGGTGACCCTGTTCCGCGAGATGGACGCGATGCAGCGCGCGATGCAGGTGCAGATGGCAGCGCTCGCGCGTCTTGCCGCGCGCCCGCCGGCGCTCCCGGCGATGGCCGGCCTCGCCGCGCCGCCAGCCGGCGGTGTGCGCATCACCATGGTCGCCGCCGGCGGGGGCAAGGGTGTGTGCAGCGAGCAGATGGAGATCATGCCGGGG
This sequence comes from Acidiphilium sp. 20-67-58, assembly GCF_002255515.1. Taxonomy (NCBI): domain Bacteria; kingdom Pseudomonadati; phylum Pseudomonadota; class Alphaproteobacteria; order Acetobacterales; family Acidocellaceae; genus Acidiphilium; species Acidiphilium sp. 20-67-58. The sequence goes on from NZ_NCAS01000016.1 coordinate 65,249, forward strand.
CACGATGGAAGGATGCACGTCTTCGTCCGCCGCAGCGCCGGCTGCGCGCCGCAGGCCGCCGCGATGCCCTCCCACCCGCCGCATAAGCTTGGCGGTTACCCGCCGCAGGCACTTGGCGGCTACCCGCCGCAGGCCCGTCAGCGTCTGCCGGCGGACGCGCTGCCGCCGCCCTCGAGGACGATCGAGGCGGAGGACCTGGTTCCCGGTCGGGCGCGCGCGGCCGGCTGAGGCCGCAAGATCCGGCGCCGCCCGGTCTGCCCTGCGCCGCCGGCCTTGCCGGATCGGCGGGAGCCAGATAGTAGGGATCGCCAAGGTCCGCAAACCGGCAAGGACGCACCATGGCTCCCAGCAACGACGTTTCTCTCCCGCGCGGCGCAGACCGCATCACCGAGGCCTATGCCTTCGATGATGTGCTGCTTGTGCCCGGCTTTTCCACGGTGCTGCCGGCTGCGGCGAGCACCCGCACGCGGCTGACGCGCACCATCTCGCTCAACATCCCGGTCATTTCCGCCGCGATGGACACCGTCACCGAGGCGCAGATGGCGATCGCCATGGCCCAGCAGGGCGGCATCGGCGTGGTGCACAAGAACCTCTCGATCGAGGACCAGGCCGACCATGTCCGCCAGGTCAAGAAATTCGAGAGCGGCATGGTGGTCAACCCGCTCACCATCCATCCCGAGCAGACCCTGGCCGAGGCGCAGGCGCTGATGGCGCAGCACCGGATTTCCGGCGTTCCCGTGGTCGAGCGCGGCACCAACCGCCTTGTCGGCATTCTCACCCATCGCGACGTCCGCTTCGCGACCGACCCCGCCGCCCGTGTCCACGAACTGATGACGCGGGATAACCTTGTCACCGCCCCGGCGAACGTGGCGCCCGAGGTTGCCCGCTCGCTGCTGCACAAGCACCGGATCGAGAAGCTGCTGGTGGTGGACGAGGCCTATCGCTGCGTCGGCCTGATCACCGTCAAGGACATGGACAAGGCGGAGGCGCATCCGCTGGCCAACAAGGACGAGCTTGGCCGGCTGCGCGTCGCCGCCGCGACCGGCGTCGGCGAGGACGGCGCGCGCCGCGCCGAGGCGCTGATCGCGGCCGGGGTGGATGTCGTCGTGGTCGATACCGCGCACGGCCATTCCGAGGGCGTGCTGCGCGCCGTCGCCCGGATCAAGGAACGCTCGAACGCGGTGCAGATCGTCGCCGGCAACGTCGCCACCCCCGAAGCCGCCGCGGCGCTGATCGAGGCGGGGGCGGATGCGATCAAGATCGGCATCGGGCCGGGCAGCATCTGCACCACAAGGGTCGTCGCCGGCGTCGGCGTGCCGCAATTCTCCGCCGTGATGGAAACCGCCGCCGCCTGCCACGCGGCGGATGTCCCCGCCATCGCCGATGGCGGCATCCGCACCTCGGGCGACGTGGTCAAGGCGCTCGCCGCCGGCGCCGATTGCGTGATGATCGGCTCGCTCCTCGCCGGCACCGACGAGGCGCCCGGCGAGGTGTTCCTCTACCAGGGACGATCCTACAAATCCTATCGCGGCATGGGCAGCCTCGGCGCGATGGCCCGCGGCTCGGCCGACCGCTATTTCCAGCAGGACATCAAGGATTCGCTGAAGCTCGTGCCGGAAGGCATCGAGGGCCGCGTCGGCTACAAGGGGCCGATGGCAGGCGTCGTGCACCAGCTCGTCGGCGGCCTGCGCGCCGGCATGGGCTATACCGGCTGCGCCACGATCGCGGAGCTGCAGACCAAGGCGCAGTTCCGCCGCATCACCGGCGCCGGCCTGCGCGAGAGCCACGTTCATGACGTGGCGATCACGCGCGAGGCCCCGAATTACCGGCAGGACTGAGACTTGACCCCCGCGGGCCGGCTGCAGGCGGCAATCGAGCTGCTGGAGGCGATCGAGACGGATCGCCGCCCAGCCGACGCCATCGCCAACGACTTCCTGCGCACCCGCCGCTTCATCGGCGGCGGCGACCGGCGCGAGATCAGCGAGATCGTCTGGTCGGTGCTGCGCGCCCGCCGCCGGCTCGGCTGGTGGCTCGACCGTGTCGAAGCCGAGCCGACGGCGCGCCTGCTGATCGCCGCGCTGCATGTGCTCACCGGCATGAAGGCACAGCGCGTCGCCGGCCTGTTCGGCGTGATGCGGTTCGCCCCGCCGCCGCTCGACGCCGCCGAGCGCCGCGCGCTCGACCGGCTCGATACCCATACGCTCGATCATCCCTCGATGCCCGAGGCGATCCAGCTGGAAATCCCCGATTTCGCGCTGCCCCTGCTGCGGGAGCGCTTCGGCGACCGGCTGGCGGCCGAATGCGCCGCGATGATGCAGCCCGCGCCGCTCGATCTGCGGGTCAACCTGCTCAAGGCGACCCGCGAGGCGGCGCTGGATGCGCTGGCCGGCGCCGGGCTGAAGGCGGAGATCACGCGGCTCAGCCCGTGGGGCCTGCGCCTCGCCGGCCGGCAGAACGTCACCGTCGCAGCCCCGTTCCGCGACGGGCTGGTCGAAATCCAGGACGAGGGCAGCCAGCTCGTCGCCCTGCTCGCCGGGGCGCAACCGGGCATGCGCGTCGCCGATTACTGCGCCGGCGCCGGCGGCAAGACGCTGGCGATGGCGATGACGATGGCCAACAAGGGACACATCATCGCCTGCGACGTCTCCGCGCCGCGGCTCGATGGCGCGATCCGCCGGCTGCGCCGCGCCGGGGTCCACAATGCCGAGCGCCACCTGCTCGAATCGGGCGACAAATGGGTGAAGCGCCAGGAGAAGAAATTCGACCGCGTGCTGGTCGATGCGCCCTGCACCGGTGCGGGCACCTGGCGGCGCAACCCGGATGCGAGGCTGAAGCTGACCGAGACCGACCTTGCCGAGCTCACGGCGAAGCAGGCGTCGATCCTCGATGCCGCGCAGCGCCTGGTCAAGCCGGGCGGCTGGCTGGTCTATGCCACCTGTTCGGTGCTGCGCCCGGAGAACGAGGCGCAGATCGAGGGGTTTCTCGCCCGCCATCCCGACTTTGCAATTCTCCCGGTCACCGACGGATTGCCGGCCTATCTGCATGGCGACACGCTGCGCCTGTCCCCGGCGCGGGACGGCACCGACGGATTTTTCGCCTGCCGGATGGAGCGGCGTGGATGATCGCGATCCGCCGCGCCCGCACCGCGGATGCGCGCGGCATCGGCGCCGTGCACGTGGAGAGCTGGCGGAGCGCCTATGCCGGCGTCCTGCCGGAACCGGTGCTCACCGGCCTCTCGGCGCCGGACCAGGCCGGATATTACGACCGGGTGATCCGCAGCGGTGCCGTCGTGCATGTGGCGGTCGCCTCCGGTCCCGAACGGCCTGAAGCCGGCCGAAGCGGCGATGTCGTCGCCTTCGTGACCGGGCGGCGGCGCGGCGATGGCGTCGCCGATGCCGAGATCGAGACGCTTTACGTGCTCGACGATTTCCGCGAGCGCGGGCTCGGCCGGCAGCTGCTCACCGCGGCGATGGCGCATCTCGCCGGACGGGGCTGCGCCTCGGCGATCCTGTGGGTCCTGGCCGACAATCCCGCCCGCTGGTTCTACGAGCGCATGGGCGGGCGGCGCGTGGCGGATGGCAGCGTCGAGGTCGGCGGGGTCGACGTGCCGCAGATCGCCTATCGCTGGGACGGGATCGAGCGCTTCATCTGACATCCCTGGCACGGGGATGCGCCGCCTGCCAGACATCCATCAGCCGCGCGGTATCCACCGCGGTGTAGCGCTGGGTGGTCGAGAGGCTGGCATGGCCGAGCAATTCCTGGATCGCCCTGAGATCGGCGCCGTTGGCCAGCAGATGCGTCGCGAAGGAATGGCGCAGCGCATGGGGTGTCGCATGCTCCGGCAGGTTGTTCAGCCGGCGGAAGTCGCGCAGCCGGCGCTGCACCACGCCGGGATTGAGCCGCCCGCCGCGCGCACCGAGAAAAAGCGGCGACTCGGGCGCGGGTGCGGGGTGATGCCGCAGCCAGGCGGCGATTTCCCGCCGCAGCACCGCCAGCAGCGGCACGATCCGCTGCCGCCCGCCCTTGCCGCGAACCACGAGCGGCGCGCCGTCCGGCGGCAGATCGCCGATATCGAGCCCCAGCGCCTCGTGGATGCGCAGCCCGGCGCCATAGAGCAGCGCCATCAAGGCCGTGTCGCGCGCCGCAAGCGCCGGGCTTGCCGCATCGTCGCCGAGGCTTTCGACCACGGCGACGGCATCCGGCGCGCTCAGCGCGCGGGGCAGGGGGCGGCGTGCTCGGGGCGTGCGCAGCAGGAAGGGCGCCTCGTTGACGATGCCGTGGCGGCGGCGAAGCCAATGGAAAAAGCTGCGCACCGCGGAGAGTTTCTTCGCCCGCGTCGCGTTGCCGATGCCATCGGCGGCGTCCCTCGCCAGCCAGGCCCGGAAATCCGCAAGGCTCAGCGCCGCGAGATCGGCCCCTGCGGGCTCGGCGCCGATATGCCGGCTGACGAAGCCGACAAATCCGGCGAGATCCGCGCCATAGGTCGACACGGTGAGCAGTGCGGCCCGCCGCTCGCCGGCCAGGTGGCCGAGAAAGCCGAGGCGCAGCGCCTCGGCCGTGGTCCTGCCGGCCTCAGCCGCCGGCCCGTCTGGTGGCGAGTCCGACATTGACGATCCCGGATTTGCGTACGGTGTCCATCACCTGCATCAGACGCTGGTAACGGATATCCTTGTCGCCGGCGATGACGACATCGACATTCCGCTTCGCCGCGAGAACCTGGCCGAGATAGTCGCGCAGCCCCGCCAGGGTAACCACCTGGTTCTTCACATGCAGCGCGCCGGCGGCGTCGATCATCACCACCACCTGGGCGGGCTTGAGTTCCTTCGCCGTCTGCGCGCCCGGCAGCTTCAGCGCGACGCCGGAATCGGGGATCATCTTCAGCACGATCATCACGAAGAACACGAGCAGGAACATCATGATGTCGATCATCGGCACGATTTCGAGCCGCGGGCGTTCGCGCTCGATGAGGTCGCGGCGGCGGCGCATCGCTCAGACCCGCGCCACGCCGGCGGCGCGGCGTTTCGGCGCGTCCTCGGCCGCATCGTCACCGGCGAGGCCGCGCCCGTGCAGCCGGTTGATCAGCACCACCTTGATGAGTTCGAGCTGCTGCACGATCCGGCGGGTCAGGTTGTTGAAATAGTTGACGAGATAGACCGCGATGATGGCGATCAGCAGGCCGGCGCCGGTCGAGACCAGCGCATCCGCGATCCCGCCCGTCACCTTCGCCGGGCCGCCATTGCTCGACAGCACGTCGAAGGCCTGGATCATGCCGATGATCGTGCCGAACAGGCCGAGCAGCGGGGCGATCGTCACCGCGGTGTCGAGAATCCAGAGCCCGCGGGTGATCCGCGGCATCGCGTCCATGATCTCTTCCTCGAGATGGTTGTCGAGCTCGTCGGCGGTTTCACCGCGCGAGGCGAGGGCGGTGGCGATGAGGTGGCCTTGCAGCGTCGTGCCGTGGCGCGCGGCGAGGTCGCGCAGCCCGGCCGGATTGCCGTATCCCACCGCGCGCAGCGCGGCATGGATGCGCCGCCCGGCGCCGAGCGTGCGCGTGAGCAGCCAGAACCGTTCGAGCCCGACCACGATCGTCACCAGCAGCAATACCGGCATCACCGCCAGCAGGCCGCCCGTCATCATGACCAGACGGACGATTTCATTCATCGGCTCAGCTCCTCGTTCATCCTGCCCCGCGCTGGCGCGCCGCCGGGGCGGTTCAATCCTATAGCCGCAATCCGCGCGGGGGCGAAAACCCGCCCGCCGATCTCAATCCCGACCATCGCTCTAGCCGCGAACGCGGATCTGGATGGGCACCGCGAAACTCTTGTCGGCGGTGCCGGGGAAGGGCGGGAAATGATGCTGCCGCACCGCATCGAGTGCGGCGCGATCGATCAGCGGGTTGCCGCTGCTGCGGTAGATCCGTGCTGAGAGCAGCTTTCCATCCGGGGCGAGGGTGAATTCGATGAACGCGATGCCGCGAACGCCGAGCATGCGCATCGTCTGCGTGACATGCACCTCGCGCTGCAACGGTGCGCGCAGGCTGGCGGCGTATTGCGCGAAATCGAAAGCCGGCTGCGGCGGCGGCGTCTTCGCCTTCGGCGGCGGCGCGGGATGCGGCACCGGATGGGGAACCGGGTGTTGCTTCGGCGCCGGGCGCGGCGGCGGCGGGCGATGCACCACTTTCGGCAGCGGCCTCGATAGCGGTTTGGGGGGCGGCATCGGCGATGGCGCGGGCGGTGGCGGCAGCGGTGCGGGTTGCGGCGGCGGCGGGACCGGCGGCGGCGGCACCGGCAGCGGCGGGGGCGGCGGCTGCACCGGCTTGGGTGGCAGCGGCAAGGGCGGCGCGAGCCGGACCAGGTGCACGGTGGTCGCCGGGACGATGGGCGTGCGGTAGCGCGGCAGGTGCCGGGCGGCGTAGAGCGCGCCGGCGGCGATCAGCCCGACCAGCGCGAGCCCCGCCGCCGTTGCGCGCGGCAGGCCAAGCTCGTCCGGCCGCCAGGAGCGGGCGGCGCCGTTCGTCGTCGCCCCCTCCGTCGTCATGCGCGGCTCGGGTGCTGGTCCGGGTTGCTGGTCACGCCCCTGTCTTCGGGGGGCGGCCCAGGGCTGTCAAGGCGCCGCTCCGGCCTCGATGCGGCGGCCGAGCCGTCCGGCGAGATCGCAGATGAACTGCCACGCCACCCGCCCCGACCGCGCTCCCCGCGTCACCGACCATTCCACCGCCTCGGCATGCAGGGTTTCGGTGTCGACATCGAGGGCGAACGCCTTCGCATACCCCTCGATCATGGCGAAGAAGGTCTGCTGATCACAATTGTGAAAGCCGAGCCAGATGCCGAACCGGTCCGAGAGCGACACTTTCTCCTCGGTCGCTTCCGAGGCGTGGATCGCGGTGCTGCGCTCGTTCTCGATCATGTCGCGCGGCATCAGGTGCCGCCGGTTCGAGGTCGCGTAGAACAGCACGTTGTCCGGCCGGCCCTTGATCCCGCCATCGAGCACCGATTTCAGCGCCTTGTAGTCGGCATCCTCGCGCTCGAAGCTGAGATCGTCGCACAGGATCAGGCACTGGCGGGGCTGGCCGCGCAGGATGTCGAGCAGCGCGGGCAGGGTGGCGATGTCCTCGCGATGGATCTCGATCAGCGCGAGGCTGCCGGGATAGGCCCGATTCGCCGCCGCATGCGCGGCCTTCACCAGCGAGGACTTGCCCATCCCGCGCGCCCCCCACAGCATCGCGTTGTTGGCCGGCAGGGCGCGGGCGAAGCGCAGCGTGTTCTCGGTCAGGATGTCCTTCTGCCGCTCCACGCCCTGCAACAGCCCGATCGGCACGCGCGAGACCTGCTCCACCGGCTCCAGCGCCGCGCGCTCGGGATGCCAGACATAGGCATCGTGCGCGGTCACCTCGGCCGCCGGCGGCGGCGGCGGGGCGAGGCGGTCGAGCGCATCGGCGATGCGGGCGAGCAGGTCGTGTGTCGGCTGGTCCATGACGTCTCCTCAGGCAGGCCCCGCGCGGCTTGACGGGGCGGGCGTGCAAACTATGGTCCCGCCCGAGCAAGGACAAGCTTCACCACAGCAGATCGGGATATTCCGCATGTTCATCGCCACCGCCTACGCTGCCGGACAGTCATCGCCATCGGACATCACGGCGGCGGTGATCAATTTCGCACCGCTGGTGCTGATCGTCATCGTCTTCTACTTCATCCTGATCCGCCCGCAGCAGCAGCAGGCCAAGGCCCAGAAGGCGCGGCTCGCCTCGATCCGCCGCGGCGACAAGGTGGTGACCGGCGGCGGCATTGTCGGCCAGGTGGTCAAGGCGCTGGACGGCGCCGAGGAAATCGAGGTCGACATCGCCCCCAATGTCCGCATCACCGTGCTGCGCAGCACGATCAGCAACGTGCTGACCGATTCGAAGCCGGCCGAGACCAAGGCGGCCGAGCCGAAGAAGAAGTAGGCGCCGCAAACGGCAACGGCCCCGGAGCGAAACTCCGGGGCCGCGAATATCGTCAGGCTTTGCCCGGCCTCAGCCCAGCAGATGCGCGGCGTGGGCGTAGTTGGCCAGATTGTCGAGCCAGTTCTGGATATAGTCCGGCCGGCGATTGCGGAAATCGAGATAGTAGGAGTGTTCCCACACATCGAGGCCGAGCAGCGGCTTGCCCTCGCCCGTCGCGACCGGGTTGGAGCCGTTCGGCGTCTTGGTGACGGCGAGCTTGCCGCCCGGGGTCAGGATCAGCCAGGCCCAGCCCGAGCCGAACTGGGTGGTGCCGGCGGTCTTGAACGCGTCCTTGAACTGCGCGACGCCGCCGAAATCCTCGACGAGCTTCGCCTCCAGCCGGCCCGGCAGCTTGCCGCCATCGGTGGGCGACATGCACTGCCAGAACAGGTTGTGGTTCCAGTGTTGCCCGGCATTGTTGAACACCGGCGCGAGATCGGCCTTGTTGTAGGTGAAGGCGACGATCTCCTCCAGGCTCTTGCCCTGCAGGTCGGCGTTCTTCTCGACGAAGCCGTTCAGCGCCGTCACATAGGCCTGATGGTGCTTGCCGTGGTGAAGTTCGAGCGTTTCCTGGCACATGCCATGCGCGGCAAGGGCTGCGTGCGCATACGGCAACGCGGGGAGTTCAAAGGCCATGGGGCATCTCCGATCCGGTTTGGGCTTCTGTTTCGGCGCCGGCACGGGGCGTGCCGACCGCTCGCACGGTAGCTATGGTCCGGCCCTGCCAGCGTCAAGCATCGAAAGAGTTTCGCAATGACCGAACCCGACCTCGCCGCCCTTCTCCGCCGCGTTGATCCGGACCGTTTTCTCGGCGCGATCTTCGCCCCGCCGGAAGCACGGCGCTGGCTGTTCGTGCTCTACGCCTTCAACCACGAGCTGGCCCGCGCGCGCGAGGTGGCGAGCCAGCCGCCGCTGGCGCTGATCCGGCTGCACTGGTGGCGCGAGGTGGTGGAAGGGGCCGAGCGCGCCCATCCGCTGGCCGCTTCCCTCCGCGCCGGCCTCGCCGGGGGCATCTTTTCCGCCGCCGCGCTGACCGCGCTGATCGATGCGCGCGAGGCCGAGGCCGAACCGATTCCCGACCGCGCCGCCTTTCTCGCCTATGCGCGCGGCACGGCGGGCGGGCTGGCGCGGAGTGCCGGCACGGTGCTTGGCGTGACCGATTTCGATGAGCTGGCGGCGCTGGAGGATCTCGGCACCGGCTATGGCATTGCCGGCATTCTCCGCGCCGCCCCGGCACTTGCAGCCGCCGGGCGCGACCTGCTGCCGCAGGACGGCACCGATCCCGCATCCCTGCGCGAGGATGCCGCCCGCCTGCTGCGCCGCCGGGCGCCGCGCCAGGGCCTCGCCGCCGCCCTGCCGGCGGTGCTCGCCCGTCGCGACTTGCGCGACCTGCTCGCCCGTCGCGATCTGCATCGCCCCGCCGGCCCGGCGCCGCGTGGCCTTGCCGACCGGATCGCCGTCATTTTCGCCGGGCTGACCGGGCGCTGTTGAGCCGCACCCCTCGCCCCCGCGCGGCGCAGGTGATATGACGCCGGCATGACTGACACGACCGACCAGACCGAAGGGCCAAGCGGCCAGGTGCCCGTGACGATCGAGCAGGAGATGCGCCGCTCCTATCTCGATTACGCCATGTCCGTGATCGTCTCGCGCGCCCTGCCGGATGCGCGGGACGGGCTGAAGCCGGTGCATCGCCGCATCCTCTACGCCATGCAGGAATCGGGCAACACGCCGGACAAGCCCTATCGCAAATCCGCCCGCATGGTCGGCGATGTCATGGGCAAGTATCACCCGCATGGCGACGCCGCGATCTATGACGCCGCGGTCCGCATGGCCCAGGGCTTCTCGATGCGGGTGCCGCTGATCGACGGCCAGGGCAATTTCGGCTCGGTCGACGGCGATCCGCCGGCAGCGATGCGCTACACCGAGGCCCGCCTCGCCGATGCCGCGATGGCGCTGCTCGCCGATATCGACAAGGACACGGTCGATTTCCAGCCGACCTATGACGAGAGCGACAGCGAGCCCCGCGTCCTGCCCGCCGCCTTCCCGAACCTGCTGGTCAATGGCGGCAACGGCATCGCCGTCGGCATGGCGACCAACATTCCCCCCCACAATCCCGCCGAGATCATCGACGCGACGCTGCATCTCATCGCCCAGCCGGAGGCGACGCTGGATGATCTGATGCGGATCGTCCCCGGCCCGGATTTCCCGACCGGCGGCATCATTCTCGGCCGCTCCGGCATCCGCAGCGCCTTCGAGACCGGCCGTGGCGGCATCGTCGTGCGCGCGCGGACCGTCATCGAGGAAATCCGCAAGGACCGCATGGCGATCATCGTCGGCGAGCTGCCCTACCAGGTGAACAAGGCGACCCTGCTCGAACGCATCGCCGAGCTGGTGCGGGCCAAGGAAATCGAGGGCATCGCCGACCTGCGCGACGAGAGCGACCGCGAGGGCATGCGGATGGTGATCGAGCTGAAGCGCGACGCCACGCCGGAAATCGTGCTCAACCATCTCTACCGCTTCACCCAGATGCAGACCGGCTTCGGCATCAACATGCTCGCCCTCGATGGCGGCCGGCCGCGCCAGCTCGGCCTGCGCGATGCGCTGGACTGCTTCATCACCTTCCGCGAGGACGTGATCCTCCGCCGCTCGCGCTTCGAGCTGAACAAGGCGCGCGACCGGGCGCACCTGCTGGTCGGGCTCGGCATCGCGGTGGCGAATATCGACGCGGTGATCGCGCTGATCCGCGCCGCCCCGGACGCCGCCTCCGCCAGAGCCGCCCTGATGGCGCGGGACTGGCCGGCCGGCGATGTCCGCCCGCTGCTCGAACTGATCGACGATCACGGCAACCAGATCTCGCCGGATGGCACCGTGCGCCTGACCGAGGCGCAGGCCCGCGGCATTCTCGAACTGCGCCTCCAGCGCCTGACCGGGCTCGAACGCGAAAAGATCCAGTCCGAACTCGCCGAGGTCGGCCGCCGCATCGGCGAGCTGCTCGAAATCATCGCCTCCCGCCCGCGCCGGCTCGAGGTGATGCGCGACGAGCTGATCGCCATCCGCGCGCGCATCGCCGCCCCGCGCCTGACCAGCATCGAGGACAGCGTCGCCGACCAGGACGATGAAAGCCTGATCGAGCCCGGCCAGATGGTCGTCACCATGACGCGCGACGGCTTCATCAAGCGCACCCCGCTCGAATCCTTCCGCGCCCAGAACCGCGGCGGCCGCGGCCGCGCCGCCGCCTCGATGCGCGGCGACGACGTGATCACCCGCAGCTTCAACGCCCATACCCACCAGTTCGTGCTGTTCTTCAGCCAGGGCGGCAAGGCGTTCCGCGAAAAGGTCTGGCGCCTGCCCGAATCGGCGCCGGCGGCGAAGGGCAGGGCGATCGTCAACATCCTGCCCGAGCTGAACGGCGACGCCGTCACCGCCGTGCTGCCGCTGCCGCAGGATGAAAGCCTGTGGAACGACCTGCACCTCGTCTTCGCCACCGCCTCGGGCAATGTGCGGCGCAATCGCCTCGCCGATTTCCGCAACGTGCGCTCGACCGGCCTGATCGCGATGAAGCTCGACGAGGGCGACCGCCTGATCGGCGTCGCCACCTGCCGCGAGGGCGACGACGTGTTCCTCGCCACCCGCCAGGCCCGCTGCATCCGCTTCCAGATCACCGACGAGACCCTGCGCGTCTTCGCCGGCCGCGACTCCAGCGGCGTGCGCGGCATCCGCCTCGGCGCCGGCGACGAGGTGATCTCGCTCTCCGTGCTCCGCCATGTCGAGGCGAATGTGGACGAGCGCGCGGCCTACCTGAAATACGCCGCCGCCCAGCGCCGCACCGGCAGCGAGGAGCCCGAGGCCGATGCCGTGGAAAACGACGAGGCGGCGGCCGACATCCAGCTCGCCCCCGAGCGGATCGCCGAGCTGCAATCGGCCGAGGAAATGCTCCTCACCGTCACCACCGGCGGCTTCGGCAAGCTCTCCTCGGCCTATGAATACCGCGTCACCGGCCGCGGCGGGCAGGGCATCGGCAATATCGCGCTCGCCGCGCGCAATGGCCGCGCGGTTGCCGCGAGCTTCCCCGTCCGGCCGGGCGACGACATCATGCTGGTGACCGACCAGGGCAAGCTGATCCGCGCGCCGGTCGATCAGGTGCGCATCACCGGCCGCCAGGCGATGGGTGTCACACTCGTGCGGGTCGAGAAAGATGAGCAGGTGACCAGCGTTTTCCCGGTCATCGACGATGGCGAGGAGGAAGGCTTGGAGGAACGGGATGCGTGAGGGCGGCTTGGTCGGGCTGTATCCGGGAACCTTCGATCCGATCACCAACGGACATCTCGACATCATCGGCCGCGCCGCGCAGCTCTGCGCGAAGCTGGTCATCGGTGTCGCGCGCAACGCCGGCAAGGGGCCGCTCTTCCCCACCGACGAGCGGGTCGAGATGGCGCGCGCCGAGATTGCGCCGATCGCCGCGCGCACCGGCACCGTGATCGACGTCCAGCCGTTCGACTCGCTGCTGATCGGCTTCGCCCAGCAGGTCGGCGCACAAGTGATCGTGCGCGGCTTGCGCGCGGTCTCCGACTTCGATTACGAGTTCCAGATGGCCGGGATGAACGCACGGCTCGACCAGCAGATCGAAACCATCTTCCTGATGGCGAGTGAGCGGCACCAGTTCATCTCCTCGCGCTTCGTGAAGGAAATTGCCCAGCTGGGCGGCGACATCTCGAGCTTCGTTCCGAAACTGACCTTGGAGAGGACCCTTCGCCGGGTTGGCAGACCATGATCATCAGACGCCGCACGCTATTAGCCGCCGCCGCATCCACCCCTCTTGCCGGAGTTTTCATGTCCGAATCCGCTTCCGCCGCCAGCCCGTCGAACACCATCCACCTGACGCTGCCCTTCGGCGTCGTCACGATCGAGCTGCGCCCCGACCTCGCGCCGAAAACCTGCGAGCAGATCCGCACGCTGACCGCCCGCGGCTTCTATGACGGCTGCGAGTTCTTCCGCGTGATCGCCGGCTTCATGGCGCAGACCGGCGACCCGTCCAACACCGGCACCGGCGGCAGCAACCTGCCCAACGTCCCCGCCGAGTTCACCGACAAGGCGAAGTTCCTGACCGGGTCTCTCGGCATGGCCCGCACCGCCGACCCCAATAGCGGCAACAGCCAGTTCTTCATCTGCTTCGCCCCCGCCGCCTGGCTCGACGGGCAATACACGCTGTTCGGCCAGGTCACCGCGGGGATGGACTTCGTCGACCAGATCAAGAAGGGCCAGGGCCAGAGCGGCCGCGTCACCGACCCGACCAAGATCATCAAGATGGAACTCGCCGCGTAATACCGGCAATCCGTCTCAGCCTCTTGACGAACCCCGCCGGAATTGGTCTTTCCGGCGGGTCATCTGGTGAGAGCCCGTAGCTCAGTTGGTAGAGCACGAGACTTTTAATCTTGGGGTCCAGGGTTCGAATCCCTGCGGGCTCACCATGACCCACACGGCGCGGAGAGCCTCTCCTTGAGCTATATCGAGCAGGTCCTCCTGACGAAACCGTGCTGAGCTGGACGCATCTCCACTGGTTCGTCTATCTGCGCGGGATGTTCACCATTGTCATCGCCTTTGCCCTCATCGTGGCGGGCGGCGTGGCATCCCCCCGTTCGGCGACGATCCTGCATTTCGCGGCGGCGGCGGCGTTCCTCCTCGGCTGCTGGCTGCTGTTCGTCGCCTGGCTTCGGCGCATGTCGACCGAGCTTGCGGTCACCGACCGGCGGGTGATCCACAAAAGCGGCATTTTCGGCCGCACCACGCATGAGATGAGCCTGGACAAGGTCGAGAGCGTCGAGGTCCGCCAGTCCCTGGCCGGCCGCCTGTTCAATTACGGCACGGTGATTGTGCGCGGCACGGGGTCCACCTGGGAACCATTCCCGCGCATTGCCGACCCGCTGGTCTTCCGCAGCAGCATCACCGCCGCCTGATCCGGCATTTCAGGCGGCGTTCGCCGAATCGATCACCACCAGCAATCCGCCGGCGAGCGGCGAGGGGGTGCGGTCGGCCGGCAGCGTCGCCGCCATCCGCATGTTGTCCCGTGCTTCGGTCTCCTGCTCCCGGTCCAGCACGCCGTGGCGATCGAGAAAGCGGTTCATTGCCGCCGAGATCCGCACGCATCCCTGCGAGGCCGGTTGCCCGAGGCGCGGCTCCAGCAGGTCGGGATCGGTCGCATGCACCAGCAGCCGGATCTCGCCGGTCTCGCCATCGCGCCGCCAGCCTTTTTCCGCCACCCGCCAGCCGAAATCCCAGACCCGCATGCCCTTGATGCCAAGCCCGCGCACATGGTTTTCGTTGAATGTGCCAAGCGCGCGGTAGTCGAGAATTTCCGTCGTGTGGGCGAACACGCCGACCGGGGTGATAAAGTATCCGCGCCGCCCGGATTGCCCGGTCGAGACCGCGTCGCAGCCGACCACCCGCCACGATTCCGACGGGGCGGCGGCGACGAGGCAGAGTCGTTGCACGCTGTGATCGCGATTGACGACGACAATGAGCTGCGGCCGGGTCAGGCTGACACCCGCGCGCGCCAGCGCGCCCTGCGTCGCCGCAATCCAGGCGGCGGCGGCGGCGGGTGCGGGGAGGGTGGCGCGCGGCACATCGCGCGCCAGCGCCGCCCGTGTCTTTGCGGTCTCGGCATCGAAGATCATGCCCGCGGTGCCGCGCGCCGGCTCTGGGCGTGGCAGCGCCGTCCGAAGCGCCGGACGCGCGCAGCCTGCCAGCACGACCGCCAGCGCCAGCCATATTCCGGTGCGCAACCGTCTCATCATGCCCTCCGCCGCAGCCTCGATGCCGAACATGAGCCAGACGAAGTGCATCGGTCATTGATCCAGCGCAGCCCCCTGTTTGACCGGCGCGATCCGCGGCATTAGAGCATCATCCGATCAGATGGAATCATCTGATCGGATAAAGATGCTCTAATTATCAAAAAGATAGAGCACGACATCCGATCCGGATGGATCGGAACGTGCTCTAGAGCATCATTCGATCAGATGGAATCATCTGATCGGATAAAGATGCTCGACTTATCAATATGCTAGAGCACTACATCCGATCCAATCGGATCGGAACGTGCTCTAGAGCGTCATCCGGTTGATCATCAATGGTATTTCCAGTCCATCGGGCGCGATCATCCGATCGGTCGATGGTCTGGCCATCGCAGGCTGCTTCCCACCTTGCGCCACATCGCGCGGGCGGGGCCTGGCCACGTCGAGGGATTTGTCTTTTGCGTGAACCAAAACTTTTCGCCGGTGCCCGAATCAGGCTGATCCGCGAGCAGCGCGGCCTGCAGCAGCGCGATGTCGCCCGCCAGCTCGGCCTGTCGCCAAGCTACATGAACCAGATCGAGAACGACCGGCGGCCGGTGCCCTCGCGCCTTGCCGCACCGCTCTGCGATCTCCTCGGCATTCCGCCGGCCGAGCTGTCCGGCGATGACGAGGTCCGCCGCGCCGGCGACCTGCTCGAAGCCGCCCTCGACCCCGCCCTCGGCCCCGGCCGGCTGACCTTCGCCGAGGCCCGCGTCGCGGTGCGCGACACGCCGGAACTCGCCCGCCGCTTCATCGCCCTCTATGCCGCCTACCGCTCGCTGCAAACCCGCGTCGCGCGCGATACCGCCCTCGGGCGCGAGGAACCCGGCCCCTTGCCGCCCTATGACGAGGTGCGCGACTGGGTGCAGTCCGAGCGGAACTACTTCCACGAGATCGACCTCGCGGCAGAGCGCCTCGCCGCCGACATTCACCCGGCGCTCGGCCACGAATCTGCGGCACTCGAACATCATCTGGCCACCGCGCACCGGATCGAGGTCGTGCTCTCGGCCAATCTCCTGCCCGACGGCATTCTCTGGCAGATCGACCGGCGCAACCGCCGGCTGCTGATCGCCGAGGAAATGCGGCTCGAAACCCGCCGGTTCTCCCTCGCCCATGTGATCGGCCTGCTCAGCCATGGAAAGCTGATCTCGCGCCTGGTCGAGCGGGCGAAATTCTCTTCCGATGCGGCGCGCGGCATCGCCCGCGTCGCGCTGGCCAATTATTTCGCCGGCGCGCTGATCATGCCCTATGGCGGCTTTCTCGCCGAGGCGGAGGCCGAGCGATACGACATCCAGCGCCTGCAAATCCGCTTCCAGGCGAGTTTCGAGCAGGTCTGCCACCGGCTCAGCACGTTGCAGCGGCCGGGCGCGCAGGGAATTCCGTTCTTCTTCCTCAAGACCGATGTGGCCGGCAACGTGCTCAAGCGCAGTAGCGCCACGCGCTTCCGCTTCGACCGTTTCGGCGGCCCGTGCCCGCTCTGGAATGTCTACCAGGCGTTTTCGCAGCCGGGAAAAATCTCGGTCCAGCTCGCCCAGCCGCCGGGCGAGACCACCTATATCAGCATCGCCCGCACGGTCGGCGGCGGCGGCACGTCCTACCTCGCGCGGCCGCGCGCCGTCGCGGTCGGTCTCGGCTGCGAGATCCAGTATGCGCCCCGGATCGTCTACGCCGCCGGGCTCGATCTCGACCGGCCGGGTGCCATCGACCCGATCGGCCCCGGCTGCCGCTCCTGCCTGCGGGTTTCCTGCCGGCATCGCGCCATGCCGCCGATCGATGGCACGATCGATGTCGGCACCGCCGAGCGCGGCGTGGTGCCCTACCGGGTCAGCCGCCCGTTGCCCGGCGGCTGACGCCATCTGGCCGCGGGAGGCGGCCTCGACTATCAGAACCGGATGACGAACCCCGGCATTTCCGCGCGTTCCGCCGCCGCGTTGCGGATCGCCTCGCTTCGCCTTGCCGATTTCCGGTCCTACGCCCGGCTCGACTGGCAGCCCGGCGGCAAGATCGTCGCCCTTGCCGGGCCGAACGGCGCGGGCAAGACCAATCTGCTCGAAGCCGTTTCGCTGCTCGCGCCGGGCCGGGGCCTGCGGGGGGCGCGCCTCGCCGAGCTGGCCCGCCATACGCCGGGCGCCGCCGGCGGCTGGGCCGTTGCCGCGCGGCTGGAGGGCAAGGAGGGCGGATTCGCGATCGGGACAGGTATCGAGGCGGGGCAGGGGGATCGTCGGCGCCTGCTGCTGGATGGCGAACCGGTGCCGGCTTCGCGCCTCGCCGCCCGGTTTTCCTGCCTCTGGCTCACCCCGCAGATGGACCGGCTGTTCACCGAGGGGGCATCATCCCGCCGCCGGTTTCTCGACCGCCTGGTGCTCGCCCTCGAACCGGCCCATGCCAGCGAGGTCGCTGCCTTCGAATCCGCCTCGGCCAACCGCAACCGGCTGATCGAGGCCGGGCGGTACGACCCGCTCTGGCTCGCCACGATCGAGGATTCGATGGCCCGCCACGCCGCCGCACTCACCGCGTCCCGGCTCTACGTCATCGAGCGGCTCAACGCGCTGCTCGCCGCCGGCACCGCCGATCCGTTCCCCGCCGCGCGCCTGTCGCTCGACTGCCCGATCGGCGCCGAACTCGCGCGCCGCCCGGCGCTGGAGGTCGAGGAGTGGCTGCGCGCCCGCTATGCCGCCTCGCGTGCCGAACCGGTCGCCGCGATCTCGCCGCAGCGCGCCGATCTCGGTCTCGCGCAGGCGGCGAGCGGCCTCGTCGCGGCGCTGGCCTCGACCGGGCAGCAACGCGCGATGCTGGTGTCGATCGTTCTCGCGCATGTGGCGCTGGTCGCCTCCGCCCGGGGCACGGCGCCGGTGCTGCTGCTCGACGAGCCGTTCGTGCATCTCGATGCCGCGCACCGGATGGCACTCGGCGATGCCCTGCAGCGCGGGGAGGCGCAGGTGTTCTGCACCGCGACCGAGCGCGAGCAGTTCGCCGCCCTCGGCGATGCCGCGATCTGGACGGTCGGCGAGGGCGGTCTTCGCCGCGATTGAGGCATTGGTGCAAGAGGATGGCGCCCCTCGCGCATCAACAGCGCTCTGCCCTAGAGCATCATCCGATCAGATGGAATCATCTGATCGGATTAAGATGCTCTGGTTATCAGTAAGATAGAGCACGACATCCGATCCTGATGGATCGGAACGTGCTCTAATCGGGCTTCGGTCAGATCGCCGCCAGCAGGCGCCGCGCCTCCTGCGCATCGGCCACGATCTGCGCCCGCAGCGCGTCGAAATCGGCGTAGCGCCGCTCCTCGCGGATGAAATGGTGCAGCGAGACGGTGATATCCTGGCCGTAGAGATCGCCGGCGAAGTCGAACAGATGCGCCTCCAGCCGCGAGATCGCGCCCTCCGCCACGGTCGGGCGGCGCCCGATATTGGCGACGCCCTTGACCCTGCTGCCGTCCTTGAGCCGCACCGTCACCGCATAAACGCCGCGTGCGGGTTCCAGATGCCGGCCGAGTGCGACGTTGGCGGTGGGAAAGCCGATCGTCCGCCCCCGCGCGTCGCCATGCGCGACCACGCCGCGAATCGCGTGCGGCCGGCCGAGCAGTGCGGCGGCGCGTTCCGGATAGCCATCCTGCAACAGCCGGCGGATCCGGCTGGAGGAAATCGGGCCCTCGGCATCATCCAGATGCGGCACGACCGTGAGGCCGATGCCATGCAATTCCGCGGTCTCGCGCAGCAGGGCGACATCGCCGCCCCGGCGGTGGCCGAAGGCGAAATCCGCGCCGCATGCCAGATGCGCCGCGCCGATGCCGCGATGCAGCACCTCGCCGATGAATGCCTCGGCGCTCAGCTGCGAGAAGGCGCGATCGAAGCTGAGTTCATAGAGAAAATCGATCCCCTCTTCTTCCAGCGCCGCCGCCCGCTCGGCCTCCAGCATCAGCCGGAACGGCGGGTCCTCGGGGCGGAAGAACTCCCGCGGGTGCGGCGCGAAGGTGAGCACGGCGCGCGGCGAATCCGGCCGTGCCGCGTGTGCCGCGCGCAGCACTTCGATATGGCCGCGATGCATCCCGTCGAAATTGCCGAGTGCCACCGAAGCGCCGCGCGCGTCCGCGGGAATCGCCGTCCAGTCGTGGAAGACGCGGATCATTCGGCGGCGCGCTTCTCGTTCTGCGCCACGGCGACGACGGCCTCGGAAGGCGGGATCACCACCGCCTCGCCCTCGATCACCACCTTGCCGCGGACGAAGCACCGCGTGCGCATCGTCGCCCGCCGCTTCTCGTGATCGAGCGAGGCGACCTCGACCTCGGCGGTGACGGTATCGCCGATCCGCACCGGCGCGCGAAACCGCATCGACTGGGTAAGATAGATCGTGCCCAGCCCCGGCAGCACCGTGCCGAGCACGGCCGAGATCAGGCTGCCGCACAGCATCCCATGCGCGACCCGCCCCTTGAACAGCGTCTCGTCGGCCAACTCCTGGTTCAGGTGAACCGGGTTGGTATCCATCGATACCGCCGAAAACAGCAGGATATCGGCCTCGGTGATGGTTTTTCCGAGCGCGGCGGTCTGGCCGGGCTGGAGCTGATCGAAGGGGACGCAGCTGGGCATGGGACCTCCCGTCGCGGGTCAAGCTATCGCGATGCACAAAGCGCCGGATCGGGGCGCCGGGTCAAGGCCCCCGGTCAAGGCTCTGGTCAAGGCTCCCGCTCAAGGCCCCGGATCAAGGCCCCGGGTCAACGCTCCGGGTCAACGCTCCGGGTCAACGCTCCGGATCAAGGCTCTGGGGCTGGATGGCGCAGATAGGCGAGCAGCCGGGTTTCCCGCCGCCCGCGGGTCACCGTGTCGAGGATGACGCCGGTGGTCAGGCTCAGCGCGCCGGCGAGGACGATGCCGGTCGCCAGCACCGCGGTCGGCAGGCGCGGCACGAGGCCGGTGCGCAGATACGTCACGATGACCGGGGCGATGAGCACGGCAGCGGCCAGAAACGCCGCGAGGCCGAGCGCGCCGAAAAAGGCCAGCGGCCGCTCGTGCCGCAGCAGCCGCAGGATCAGCCGGAGGATGCGCCAGCCATCGCTCCAGGTTCGCAGCTTGCTGGCCGATCCCGCCGGGCGCGGGCGGTATTCGCCCTCGACATGGGCGATCGGCAGCGCGAGTTCGAGCGCGTGGACCGCAAGCTCGGTCTCGATGTCGAACCCGGTCGCCAGCACCGGGAAGGATTTCACGAAGCGGCGCGACAGCACCTTGTAGCCGGAGAGCATGTCCTCGACCCGGTCGCCGAAAATGGCGCGGACCGCCCCGGTGAGCAGGTGGTTGCCGAACCGGTGGCCGCTGCGATAGGCGGCGGCATCGGTCTCGCGCCGCACACAGTTGACGAGGTCGTACGGCCCGCGCCGCGCGAGCGCGATCATCGCCGGGGCCAGGGTGGCGTCATAGGTGTCGTCGCCATCCGCCATGACATAGAGATCGGCCTGGATGTCGCGGAACATCCGCCGCACCACGTATCCCTTGCCCTGCAAGCTCTCCTGACGAACGATCGCGCCCGCTTCGCGCGCGATCGCGGCGGTATCGTCGGTCGAATTGTTGTCGAAAACATAGATCTCCGCACCCGGCAAGGCGTCGCGGAACGCGCGGATGACAGCGCCGATCGCCGCCGCCTCGTTGTGACAAGGTAGGAGAACCGCGATCTTCGGCTCCGTCATCGTGATCCAGCTCCGTATTGGCGGGCTCCGGTGTAGCCGCCGTGGTGCTGCCGGTAAACCGGGATGTCGGCCGGTTTGGCCTTGGGCGGGGCCGCAGCTACAGTAAGGATGCGCATGTGACCCGCGCAGCTGAAAGGACGCAAGATGCGAAGCCTGGTCCGTTTTCTGTCCCTCGCGCTGGTGGTCGTGGCGATCGTCTGGCTCGGGCTGTGGTGGTATGCCGAAAGCCGCCTTGCCCTGGCGGTGGACCAGGTGGCCACCGTGCTGCGCTCGCATGGCTGGACGGTCACGCGCGGCGCGATCACCCGCGGCACCTCGCCGCTCCGGGCCGAGGTTCTGGTGAGCAGGCTGCGCCTCACGCCGCCCGTCGCGAACGGCCCGGCGCCGACGATCGGGATTCCCGCGCTGGACCTGATGGTGCGTCCCGGCACGCCGTTCACGCTGAACCTCACCCCCGCATCGACATGGCGTCTCGCGCTGGTCGATGGCCCTTCGGCGACGCTGCATTTCGGCAGCATCGCCGCCGCCGAGCAATTCGATCCGGCCGCGCTGCTCCAGGGATCGGACAATCCGCTTCGCGCCGGCAGCTTCCACGCGACCGATCTCAGGATCGACAGCCAGAACACCAACTTCACCCTGCTCAGCATCGCGGCGATCTCCGTCACCACCACCCGCAACCCACGCGCCGGCACCGCCGAGACCGCGTTTTCCCTCCACGAAAAGCTGTCCGGGCTGGCGCTGTCGCCGATCTTCACCACGCTGGGCGACCTGCCCTTCGGCGGCAAGCTCGGCCGGCTCAGCCTCGATCTTGCCGTCTCCGGCCCCGCCGCCGAACTGCCGGCCGGGCTTGCCGGCGCCTTCGCCCCCACCATCGCGGGCCCGGCCGGGCAGACAAGCGCCGTGGCCCCGGCAGATTTCATGGCGCTCTGGCAGCAAGCGGCCCCGGCGCTGCATCGCTGGGCGCAGGATGGCGGGCATGGCAGCCTCGGTGTCCGGCTTGCGGTCGGCCCGCTCGATGCCACCGGCAAGGGTGAGTTCGGCTTCGATTCCCGCGTCCAGCCGCGCGGCCGGATGCACCTGGTCGCCGATGGGTTCGGTGCTGCGCTCGGCACGATCTCGACCCATTATCCGGGTCTCGTCGGCGGCATCAGCGCGCTCACCGCAGCCGCGTCGCCCTTTCTGGTCCGCGGGCCGAAAGGCAGCCAGCGCCTCGCCGTCACCTTCGGTCTGGCTGATGGCAAGCTGACCGCGAACAGCACCGACCTCATGACGGTGCCGCCCCTGGCCTGGCCCGCGCCGCCGCCGCCGACCGCCGGAGCGCCGAAACCGAAGGGCTGAGACGTGACCGATCTCGCCCCCGACGACGAGGCCGGCCCGATGCTGCCGCCGCACCGGATGCGCCTGACCGCGCTGATCGTCGCCACGGCGCTGTTCATGCAGAATCTCGACGGCACCATCGTGGCCACCGCCCTGCCGGCGATGGCAAAGAGCTTCCACGCCGATCCGCTGCACATGAGCCTCGCGCTCACCTCCTACCTGATCGCGCTCGCGGTCTTCATCCCCGCCTCCGGCTGGGTTGCCGACCGCTTCGGCAGCCGGACGGTGTTCCGGGCGGCGATTGTCGTCTTCACCCTCGGGTCGATTTTCTGCGGCCTGTCGCAGAGCCTGGGCGAACTGATCGCGGCGCGCATTTTCCAGGGGCTCGGCGGGGCGATGATGGTGCCGGTCGGCCGGCTGCTGCTGCTCCGGTCGGTCCGCCGGCGCGACATGATCGCGGCCACGTCGTGGCTCACCATGCCGGCCCTGCTCGGCCCCATCATCGGCCCGCCGCTCGGCGGCTTCATCGTCACCTATCTCTCCTGGCGCTGGACCTTCGACATCAACGTGCCCATCGGCCTGATCGGCATCGTCGCGGTGACCCGGCATATCCGCGAGGTGAGGGACGAGGCGGAGGCCGGCCGGCTCGATCTTGCCGGCCTGGTCTGGAGCGGCCTTGCCATGGCGCTGCTGATGGCCGGCTTCGAGACGATCGGCCGCGGCATCATTCCCCTGCGCTGGAGCCTCTTGTGCTTCGCCGGCGGCGTGGCGGCCGCACTCGCCTATGTCCGGCATGCGCGCCACCATCCGCACCCGGTGCTCGACCTGACGCTGATGCGGATCGACACGTTCGCGAACTCGACGATCGCCGGCAGCCTCTTCCGCGTGCTGGCCGGCGCCATGCCGTTCCTGCTGCCGCTGATGCTCCAGCTCGGCTTCGGCGACACCGCGGCGAAATCCGGCACGATCACCTTCGCCGCGGCCATCGGCGCGCTGGCGATGAAGCCGCTGGCCGAGCCGGTCCTCCGCCGCCTCGGCTTTCGCGTGGCGATGATGCTGTTCGGCGGCCTCGCGGTGGTCTTCACCGCTGCCTGCGCGGCGTTCCGGCCCGGCTGGCCGGAACTCGGGCTCGACGCGGTGCTGCTGGTCGGCGGCGTGTTCCGCTCGTTGCAGTTCACCGCCCTCAACACCATCGCCTATGCCGATGTGCCGCGCAGCCGGATGAGTGCCGCGACGAGCTTCTACGCCACGTTCCAGCAGATCACCCTGACCCTCGGCATATCGGTTGCCGCCGGGGCGCTGGAATTCACCACTTCACTGGCCGGGCACACCGAACCCGCGATCGCCGATTACGGCTGGGCCTTCCTCATCGTCAGCGCCATCGGCGCGCTCTCGGTGCCGGTCTGTGCCCGGCTCTCGCCGGGGGCGGGCGAGGCGCTGAGCGGTCACGCCGCAGCTTCACCGGCGATTGACGCGAACCCGGCGCCGCGCCAGTAACGCGGTATCGCAAGCGGAAACGGATCTCTCATGATGGAAACCGGCAGCAGCATCGCGCTCGCGCGGCGGCTGTGGCGGCAACATGTCACCGCCTATCGCGGCCGCGTCGCGCTGATCATCGTCGCCACCCTGGTGATGTCGGGCACGACGGCGCTCTACCCCGCGCTGATCGACCGCGCCTTCACCATGTTCGCCAAGCGCGATCCGCGGATCCTGTACCAGGTGCCGCTGATCGTGCTCGTCGTCACCGTGATCAAGGCGCTTGCCCAATACGCCCAGACGCTGCTGACGCAGCAGGTCGTGCTCGGCACCATCCGCCGCCTGCAGGTTTCGATGTTCGGGCATCTGACCAGCGCCGAACTGGTGCGGATCGACCGCGAGCCGCCGGCAGCGCTCGCCGCCCGCTTCACCACCGATGCCACGGTGATCCGCGAGGCGATGAGCCGCGCGGTGAACGGCATCGCCGATTTCTTCACGCTGATCGGGCTGGTCGGCACCATGCTCTGGATCGACTGGGAACTGAGCCTGATCGCCGCCCTGCTCTACCCGCTGGCCGGGCTGCCGATCCAGAAGATCGGCCGTCGCATCCGCCGCGCCTCGGGCGGCATGCAGGAGCGGATGGGCGAAGCCGCGTCCCTGCTCAACGAGAGCTTCGCCCAGGCCCGCACCGTCCGCGCCTATGGGCTCGAGGAGGATGAACGCCGCCGGGCGGACCGGGCGTTCGAGCATCTGTATCGGGCGCTGATGCGAATGATCCGCGGGCGGGCCGCGCTCGATCCGGTGCTGGAAGTCCTCGGCGGCCTCGCCATCGCCCTCGTCATCGGCTTTGCCGGCTGGCGGCATGCCGCCGGCGCTGCGGGCATCGGCAATTTCACCGGCTTCGTGGCGGCGCTGCTGATCGCCTCCCGCCCGTTGCGCGCGCTAGGCACGATGAATGCCGCGGTGCAGGAAGGCATGGCGGGGCTGGAGCGCGTGTTCCGCGTGATCGACGAGCCTTCCGTCATCGTCGAGCGCCCCGGCGCCGCGAAGCTGCCGCCCGGTCCCGGCCGGGTGGAATTCCGCCATGTCGGGTTCGCCTATCCGGATGGCAGGCCGGGGCTGCGCGATCTGTCCTTCGTCGCCGAGCCGGGGCGCACTCTCGCCCTGGTCGGCGCGTCGGGCGCTGGCAAATCGACGGCGCTGGCCCTGATCCCCCGGCTCTACGAGGCCGATCGCGGCGCGATCCTGATCGATGGCGCCGACATCGCCGCCGTCTCCCTCCAATCCCTGCGCGGCGCGATCGCCTATGTCGGCCAGGACGCGCTGCTGTTCGACGACACGATTGCCGCCAATATCGGGATGGGCCGCAAGGGCGCCTCGCCCGCCGAGATCCGGGCGGCGGCCGAGGCGGCGGCGGCAGGCTTCATCGCCGATCTGCCCGAGGGGTTCGAAACCCGTGTCGGCGTCAATGGCCAGCGGCTTTCGGGCGGCCAGCGCCAGCGCGTGGCCCTGGCCCGCGCCCTGCTGCGCGATCCGCGGATCCTGCTGCTCGACGAGGCAACCAGCGCGCTGGACGCCGAGAGCGAGGCGGCGGTGCAGGAGGCGCTCGCCCGCCTTCGCCGCGGCCGCACCACCATCGTCGTGGCGCACCGCCTCGCCACGGTGCGGGATGCCGACAGGATCGTGGTGGTTGCGGATGGGGTGGTCGTGGAGCAGGGCACGCATGCCGACCTGATGGCGGGTGAGGGGGCTTTCGCCCGCCTCGTGCGCGCGCAGGCACTCTCGTCATAGAGCATTTTCCGCCCCCCGGATCGGATGAAGCTCTCGCCCGCTCGCCCGCTCGCCCGCTCGCCCGCTCCCCCGCTCCCCCGTCCGCCCATCCGTCGCCCTGATCGTCGTGCGCGGCGGGCGAAGACGCTGTCACGCGGCGCGTTGCGGCAGATCTTGCGGTCCCGAGGCCGGTGCGGCAAGACTCGCGAACGCGCCGGGCGCACCTGTCCCGCGCCGTCTCGGTGATCTAAAATTAGAATACAAAAGACAAAAATAAGTAAACTAAATATGTTATTTAAACAAAAATCGTATAAATAAAAATATAAATCTGGAAATAGTCTTAAAAATAATCGGATAAAATTTATTGAAACATTCTCCAGTGCTGGTATTGATTGACCGAACGTTATTAATTCCTCTATAACCGAGACGAACGAAATCGGTATTTGGCTTTCGTTAGTTTTAGCAAGGATGGCCGTGCTTCAGTGTCCTGAAGACCCACGGCAGCGTTTGAGACAGCTTTTAGGATAGCGTTTGACGATCTGGGCTATAAGAGAAAATTCTCTTTTTATATGAAAAATATCATTTATGCGGCATAAACTGATCTGAATATTGAATTGACAGAGGATTGCTTCGTTGAGCTCGGCTTACATTAACCCGCCGGAAATGCCGGTTTGCGAGGCGCCGCTTGGAATTCGTTATGATTTTCTCGATGGCGCGCGTGTCTATCTCCCCGAACTCGAGGGGGGCGCGTGGTTCGTAACGCTGACGGATGCGGATTCAGGCCTTGTCGTTTATCAGAACGAGATCAAGACCGGCGTTCTCAAGTCGAAAAAGAGGTATGTTGTCCGTTTTGAAATCAAGATCCAGCGACGTAGCGATGCAGGCGACATGGAGCCTGTCTTCCAGCACGTGCTCGATCTCCGGGATCAGAACGTGGTCGTGCAGATACCGGTCGGCACCATCGGCGACGTCTTTGCCTGGTTTCCCTATGTCTCGCGGTTCGCGGCGGCGCGGCAGGCGAGGGTCACCTGTGTCATGTCGCCGGCGCTCATTCCGCTGTTCGAGGCAACCTATCCGGAGCTTCGGCTGATGACGGCCGCGCAGCTCGAAGCCGACAGCACTCTGCAACGGGCCTATGCGAACTATCACATCGGCCTGTTCTTCAAGGACACCGAAAACACGTTGCAGCCGACCGATTTCCGCCATGTCGGCCTGCACAAGACGGCCGCCTACATTCTGGGGGTGGATCCGTCGGAAATCCGGCCCCGGATCGCGCTCGAGGATGATACGAGGCCGATCGCGGAGCCCTATGTCTGCATCGCGACGCAGAGTTCGGCCCAGTGCAAATACTGGAACAATCCCACGGGATGGCTCGACGTCGTTAGTCACTTGAAGGCAAGGGGCTACCGGGTGATCTGCATCGACCAGAAGCCGGTACACGGCGCCGGCTATGTGTGGAACCGGATTCCGCATGGCGCCGAGGACGAGACCGGAGACCGCCCGCTGGCCGAGCGCGCCCGCTGGCTGAAGCACGCCGCGTTTTTTGTTGGGTTGAGTTCCGGCCTTTCATGGCTGGCCTGGGCTATGGAGACTCCCGTCGTGATGATTTCGGGGTTCACGCACCCCACCAATGAATTCGAAACACCGTATCGCGTCATCAACTGGCATGCCTGCAATTCATGCTGGAACGATCCGCGTGAAATGTTCGATCACAATGATTTTTTCTGGTGTCCACGGCACGCGAACACCTCAAAGCAGTTTGAGTGTACGCGTCTGATCACGTCCGAACAGGTCATCAGAACGATCGAACCTCTCCTCAACATTGAATAACCTGCGTTTGTAAAAAGGAATTGAATATGGCCACGAATTTGAATGGAACCTGGTCTGCGGTAAACACCAACGGAACCACCCAGTATCTCAGCAACGGGGTGACCGTTACCGGCCTCGTCAATCTCGACGCGGGCGCGACGCTGATTGTCCAGTCAGGCGCGACTGCCAGCGGGCTGACGAACACAGGTGCCGGCGTCACCATCAATGTTTCAGGTGGCGGCGTGGTCGAAAACTCGACTCTGAGCGGTGCCAGTCTCCAGGTTTCCTCCGGCGGCTCCAGCCTCAACAACTTTATCGTCGGCAGCGGCGGTCTGATCACTGTCGCTCCTTCAGGCATTGTGTCCGGCACATTCGTAAGTGCTGGCGCTGCGGCAAACTTCCAGAACGGTGCCATTGTCGATCAGGCAACGGCCAACAACACCCAGCGCACTGTGCTTAACGGATATTCATACTGGTCTGCCGTGAACAACAACGGCACCACTGTCTATACGAATGGCAGCACAACCGTCAGCGGCCTGGTCGAACTGGCCGGCGGAACCACTCTCAACATCGAGAGCGGCGCCGTTGTCTCGGGGATGATCGTTGATAACGGTGGTACCTCGAAAGCCACAGTAAACGTTAGTTCGGGCGGCGAATTGCTCAGCTCGGTCATCAATAACGCGTACATGTATGGCTATGGCGGCACCACCAGTGGCAACGTGATCAACGGGGGGATGCAAACTTATAATGGCGGTTCGTCGGTCAACGATACCTTCATCAATAATATTAACCCCTCTACTTATATGCCTAGCGTCTATTTCAATGCGGGCACTACGCTCAGCGGCGCGCTGGTTGAGAGCGGCGGTAATATCGCTATCAACGCCGGTGCAACCGTGTCGAAGATTATCGCGGGTTCCGGTGGCACCATCAGCTCCGGTGGCATGGCAACAAACCAATACAATGAGCAGGTCCTTACCGGCGGCACCGTGTCGGCGGTTAACGTCAACGGCACAACACAATACCTGAGTAACGGCCAGACCATATCCGGCCCTGTCGCTCTCGGTGCGAACACCACACTGATCGTGGAGAGCGGCGCGGTCGTCTCCGGAAATGCCGTGACGTTCGGGGCTGGCGATACGGTCAGCGTCAACAGCGGCGGCGAACTGCTCAGCGCGTCCCTCTCCGGCGGCACGCTCGACGTGACTGCGGGTGGCGTGACGAGCGGCAACGCATTGACGTCCGACTCCGTGAACATCTCCTCCGGCGGCGAATCGATCGGGGACACGTTCAGCAGCGGCACCAACACCACCGTGTCGAGCGGCGGCCAGGTGTTCAGCCCGCTGGAGGCGACCAGTGGGGCCACTCTCACGGTCTCGTCAGGCGGCATCTTTAACCCGAACAACCCGAACAACCCCTGCTTTGCCGCGGGAACGCTGATCGCGACCGCGCGCGGCCCAGTGGCCGTGGAACACCTCACCGCCGGCGAAACCGTCCTCCTGCACGATGGCGGCACCGCCCCGGTGGTCTGGCTGGGCAAGCGCACGATCGACCTCACCCGCCATCCGCGGCCGGAAGCGGTGCAGCCTGTCGTCATCTCCGCCAACGCGATTGCAGACAACGTTCCGGCCCGCGACCTGGTCGTCTCCCCGGATCACGCATTCTACCTCGAAGGCGTGCTGATCCCGGCCAAGATCCTGGTCAACGGCACGACGATCCGCCAGGTCACGATGCGCGAGGTCACGTATTTCCACGTCGAACTGCCGTTCCACGCGGTGCTGCTGGCCGAGGGCATGGCAACGGAAAGCTACCTCGAAACCGGCAATCGCGGCGCGTTCGAGAACGGTGGCGAGGCCCTGATCCTGCACCCGGATTTCGCGCAGTCCCTCCGCGAGACGCGCAGCTGCGCGTCCTTCGCCGACCATGGTCCGCTCGTCGAGAGGGCCCGGGCGCGGATCCTCGACCGTGCTGCGATCGAGACGACACAGGACGCCGCGGTCGTCGCGATCCATCGGCAGGACGGCAGCGTCGTGATCGCATCCCGGACGGCGGTCCCCGGTGAACTGACCGTCGATCCGCGCGATCGCCGCGTTCTCGGCATCAAGATCGGCGCCCTGAAAGCAGGGGGCGAGCCGATCGCGCTCGATCACCCCGGCCTTGCCGAAGGCTGGCACGATGTCGAGGCCAATGGCCGCTGGACCAATGGCGCCGCGGTGATCCCGGCCGAGCTGGTGCAGGGCAGGAACGTGGAAATCACGATCGCCACGACCCTGGCATATCCGGTGACCGCGGACAGCCGCATGGCGTCCGTCGGCTAACAAACGACCATGCGCCGCGCCCCCGGAACCCCCGGTGGCGTGTGACGTGCACCCCTGAATTGGCGCCATTTTTGGGTAGAGTCCGTTTCTCGAGGAGACGGACGAATGAAGCGTGACGTGCACCCCTGAATTGGCGCCATTTTTGGGTAGAGTCCGTTTCTCGAGGAGACGGACGAATGAAGCGGAGCAGGTTTTCGGACGAGCAGATTAT